>JACMPG010000278.1 GCA_014377625.1 Spirosoma sp. | reverse complement strand
GGATTGGCGGAGGGCGTTAAGCGGACGGATTTCAACGAATCAGGAAGTTAAGCAGAACAGATTATGCCGCAAAACAACGAAATTTCGGGTAGTTTTGGGCATGAATCGTTTCATCAACGCTACCGTCTTTACCGGCTCCGGCTGGCTTACCAACGCAACTGTCCTGACCGATAACGGACGCATTCAGGAAATCACCACCGCCAAACCCGCCGGCAATGAAGCCGATACGGTCGTTGACCTGAACGGCGATTACCTCGTGCCGGGCCTGATCGACTTGCAGTTATACGGTGGTAACGATCAGTTTCTGAACGATACGCCCACGCCCGAAACCGTCCGACATATTTACGATACGCACCTCCGCAACGGTACCACCACGCTGCTGCCCACTATTAATTCTACATCGCTCGATGTCATGCTGCGGGCCACGGCCGCCGTGCAGACGGTACGTACCGAAAACCCGTTTGGCGTGCCGGGTATCCACATCGAGGGGCCGTATTTTAATCCCATCAAGCGCGGTGCCCACAGCGCAGCCTACGTTAGAACACCCGCCGAGGGCGAACTTGAAACGCTGTTTAGCCAGAACGCCGACGCCATCCGTATTCTGACCCTCGCCCCCGAAATACTGACGCAGGAGCAGCTTGCTCTCCTAAACCGGCTCAAACACCCCAATACGCGGCTGTCCCTCGGCCACTCGAACGCGACTTATCAGCAGGCTACCGACGCCCTGAACACGGGTTTTATTCCGCTGGGTACGCACCTCTACAATGCCATGCGGGGCTACGAAAGTCGCGAACCCGGCGTGGTGGGGGCCCTGTTCGACCACCCGACGGTGCGGGTAAGTCTCGTGGCCGATGGCTATCACTGCTACCCGCCCACCATTCGCATTGCGCACAGGATTTTAGGGGACCGTCTCTTTCTCATTTCCGATGCCCTGTTTACCCGCTATCCGGGTGGGCCACCACCCCGCGCGAAATTTTCGCTGGGGGAGTTCGTGGTGCATTATGAACCCGACACCGATGGCCCCGGCGAATCCGCGCGGGGACGATACGTGAACGACGCGGACAATCTGGCCGGATCGGCCCTGTCAATCATCGACTGCGTTCGGGTGTGCGTAGAAAAGGCGGGGTTGCCCCTCGTTGACGTACTGCGGAAGGCCACCGAAATACCCGCCGACGTGATTGGAATGGGTGACAAACTGGGCAGGATTGCCCCCGACTACGTGGCTAATCTGGTGCGGTTGGACCAGACCCTGACCGTGAAAAATGTGTGGGTGTCAGGGGAAATAGCCGTCTGAATCAGCTATATATTTCATACAGATAGAAATTATACAACAAAGTTTTTCACTTTGCCAATTTTGTACTATTTTATTTTACAAACCTCTTGACAGGCCTAATTTTAATTGGCAGATTTGACTGTTGGCCAAATAAAAATAATAATCCATCTAAATCTTCACGCCATGGATAATCAGTCTGCCCGTACCCGCCGATAGTACCTGCCCGAACGCCGGACGTTCGTTATTTCTGTTTCCATTCTCCCGTATTGCCTCCTCTGCTAAAGCCGTAAAATCGGCTGTTGGTCAGCTTATTGCCTAATTTTTTCGTGTTTTTTTCTCACAATCTAATGCACTCCTTACAACCATGAATTCAATTGTACGAAAGCAAATCACGGGTCTTTCGCTTGCCATCGCGCTGCTACTGACCCACCCCATGCTGGCCCAGCTACGCACCATCAGCGGGCGGGTAACGGCGCAGGAAGATAACACCCCCATCACTGGTGTTAACGTGGTGCTGAAAGGCACAAACACGGGGGCACTCACCGACGCCAACGGCACCTATCAGGTCAGCGTACCCGCCAGCGGGGGTACGCTGACGTTCTCGTTCATCGGCTTTGGAACGCGTGAAGTACCACTCGGCAGCGCATCGACCATAAATATAGCCCTGACGACCGATGCCAACCAGCTTTCGGAACTGATTGTGACCGGCTCGCGCTCCACCGGACGCACCGCGCTGGAAACGGCCGTACCCGTCGACGTCATTTCCATCAAGGAAATCATGGGCGATTTACCCCAGATGGACCTGGCGCAGATACTTACCTTCGTGGCACCGAGTTTCAACGCCGTCAGAAATCAGGGGGGCGACCTCGACTCGCACGTTGACCCGATTCAGCTTCGTAATCTGGCTCCCAACCAAACGCTGGTACTGGTCAACGGCAAACGGCGGCACACCTCCGCGCTCCTCATCACGACCACCGCCGTGGGTAGTCCGTCCACCTCGGTCGATATGATGACCATCCCGGCAGCGTCCATTGACCGGGTCGAAATCCTGCGCGACGGGGCCGCGGCTCAGTACGGGTCCGACGCCGTGGCCGGGGTCATCAACATCATCCTCAAAAAAGGCACCAACAAACTGACCGCCAACCTGACGGGGGGCGGCTACCCCAACACAGGCGGGCAGGCGGGCGACCTCACCAAAGCCGGTACGCCCGACGGCTTCAATTACCAGTTCGATGCCAACTACGGCTTTAAAATCGGCGACCGGGGCTATTTTAACCTGACCGGGCAGATCACCCAGCGCAAACCTACCATTCGCCGGTTCGTGAATGACTACCCCATCTACGACAACACGTACCTCAACAACCTGCGTACCGACAAACTGGGGCGGCCTATCATTACCAACCCCGAACTGATCAACGCACAGGTAGCGGGCAATACGACCCTGGCCCAGACGCTGACCACCCAGCCCGGTTTGCTGGCCGCCCGCGACTACACACCCGCCGATTTCTCGGTCTTCGCCGGTGCACCCGGTATTACGCTGGGGTCATTGTTTTACAATGCAGGCTACGAAATTAACGCCAACACAACCCTGTACAGCTTCGGTGGCATGTCGTACAAGTACCTCAAAGGATTTTCGTGCTACTACCGCCGACCGGCCCAAACCGACCGATTCAACTACCTGCTGTATCCCAACGGCTTCCGACCCCAGCTAACTACCAATGCCGCCGACATCTCCAACACGGTAGGGCTACGTAGTAAAATTGGCGAGTTCAGCATGGATTTCAGCAACACCTTCGGCCAGAACACGGCGCAGATTGGCATGGTCAATACCTACAATGCGTCTATTGGAGCCAACTCACCGGTCAACATGAACATTGGTACCAACCAGTTCACCCAAAACTCGACCAACATCGACCTGTCGCGGTATTTCAAAGGCGTGATGAGCGGGCTGAACCTGGCGTTTGGTGCCGAGATGCGGATCGAGAACTATAAGATTATCAAGGGTCAGGAAGAGAGCTATACCTACGGCGACGCCGGTATTTACACCGCCACGCAACCCAGTCTGCTGATTGGGCCGGACGGCAAGCCGCTACAGAATAACGGCGGTACGCCCATTGTGGGGGCAGATGGCAACCCCCTTTCGCTCTACGCCGGACAGTCGGTGGTGGTCAAATCATTGGCGGCCAACTGCCAGTGTTTTTCGGGCTTCGGCCCTAAAGACGAACGCAATGCTTTCCGTACCACGATGGCCGCTTACTTAGACACTGAACTCGAACTAACCCGCAAGTTTCTGGTGGCTGCCGCCGTGCGGGTCGAGAATTACTCGGACTTTGGTGGGGTGGCCATCGGTAAGTTTGCCGCCCGCTACTTAGTAACCGACAAACTGACCATTCGGGGTTCGGCCGCAACGGGTTTCCGGGCACCATCGCTTCAGGAACTCAACTATACCCACACCACCACCGCTTTTATTCCCGATGCCGCCGGTATTCCGCAGCCGCTCGACGTAACGACCTACGCCACCAACAGCACGGCCGCCCGGGCATTGGGCATTAAAGGGCTGAAACAGGAAAACTCGCGTACCTACGGCTTCGGCATGACCTACCAGCCCATGCGCGGTTTTGAAGTGACGGTAGATGCCTACCAGGTGGACGTGGACAACCGCATTTTCCAGACCAGTTTCTTCAACGCGGGCGAAGTGGGCAACAACTACGGCGAAGTCATTGGCGGGGGCGAAGCCCAGTTCTTTATCAACGGGGCCAACGTCCGGTCGCGGGGAATCGAACTGGTGGGGCACTACACGCAGCAACTGGCCCGCAACCAGAGTTTCACGTACAGTCTGGCCGCTATTTTCAGCAGGAACACCATCCTGAGCCGCAACCCACCCACCCTCAACGTAGCCAATCTGACGACCGATCAGGTAATCGAAAAATACCTGAGCCGCGATGTGGCTGGGCAGTTTGAGACCGGCACGCCCCGCACCAAACTGATTGGCTCGATCATGTACCGCCACAGCAAGTTCGACGCCATGCTGCGCGGCACCTACTTTGGTCAGGTTACGTCCCTGTCAGTGTCGGCAGATGAAAAAGGCAACTATTACGACCAGACGTTTTCGCCCCAGACCGTTCTTGATCTGAGCGTGGGATATGCCCTGAACCGCAACCTGAAACTCTCGCTCGGTGGCAGCAATATCCTCGACAAGTATCCGCAGGTGCTGCGGGCCGAGAACCGGGGCTTCACGCTGTATAACAACTACCAGCAGGGGTCTAACGGATCCTATTACTACGGTCGTGTTCAACTCAACTTCTAACTTCTTTCAGCTATGAAACCTATTCTCAATACCCTCTATACGCTCAGCACCGTGTTGCTGCTGACGGCTCTGCTAACCGCCTGCGAACAGAAAGATTTTGAGCCAAACTACAACGCGGCACCCGGCGGTGGCACGCTCTCGACCTACAAAGCCTATACCCTGACATCGACCAGCGCGCAGGGTATTTACGGGCGGGTAGTGTTCTACAAATACAGCGCTGCCGTTACGCTGGTGCAGATGGGCCTGTACAACACCACGAAAGGCACCACCTACCAGGCGTCTATATACAGCGGTGCGCTGGCGGCCAACCCGACTACGGCCCTGAAACCGCTCGACAAGATTGATGGCACTACGGGCGCGTTTGCCACCACCAAGTACTTCAGCATAAATGAAGCGGGTTTCTACGATAAGCTGGACACGTACAACGCCAGTGTAAAAATCATGGGTACTACGATGGTAGCCAGTGGAAACATCGGTTCCAACGCCAAACCCGTTGTAGTAGCGCAGTAAGCAGGCATGTTCATGACGCAGAAACGGCTTCGGATTGGGTTCCGAAGCCGTTTCTGTATATTCGCTACGCAAATTACCGAATCATGCACCACGCCATCGTTGAGCAGGTTTTAGAGTACCCGGACGCCTACCTGATTGTTCAGCAGATAGAGTCTGCGCTGCATGAAGAACGCCAAAAACGCGAAGCATTTTATAACGACATTACCGACGAGTTCAAATACGAATTCATCAATGGTGAGGTCATCATGCACTCGCCCGTCAAGAAAATGCACAATGAATGCACCAAATACCTGTGCGAATTACTGGACTTCTACGCCCGGCGGCACAAGCTGGGCTTTGTAGGCATCGAGAAGATCATGACGGCACTGACCCGCAATGACTATGAACCGGACATTTGCTTTTTCGGACGCGAGAAAGCCGATAAATTCACCAACAAGCAAACGCTCTTTCCCGCGCCTGATTTGGTGGTCGAAGTGTTATCAGACGGAACGGCCAAGCGTGACCGGGCAATATCCATTGGGGGCATCAAGTTCACCGACTACCAGGCGCATGGCGTAGAAGAATACTGGATTATCGACGCCGACGAAGGGGTTGTTGAGCAATACCATCTGGTTGACGGTGCATACCAGTTGATTTTGAAGTCAGGCGAGGGACACATTCGCAGTTTCGCGGTGGCGGGGTTCATGATCCCCATTCCGGCTATCTTTGACGAAGATGTGAATATGCAAACGATGGCGACAATTTTACAAAGCGAATCACAGGCTTAACGTTGGGTAGTTGTTGCGGAGAAGTACAGCACTATGCCAGCCCAAAATGCCTAATTCCGGTTAGTTCTGCTGATAGCTTTGAAGAAAATACGCCGAAATTTCATTTTCTACGTTGTAATGTGTAATGTTACGTGATACAATAGGGTTATGATTGTAAATTTCCGGCACAAAGGTTTGCAGCAGTACTATGAAGAAGGCAACGGATCAAAATTGCCTGCTCCCTACTTGCGAAAAATTAACCGGATTATTGATCAACTAGAGGCTATAACGTCGATTAGCGATATTCAGCAAATGGGTTCAGGCATCCATAAGCTGACCGGTGATATGGCTGAGTTTTGGTCAATCAAAGTGTCACCAAATTACCGGATTGTCTTCCGTTTCGATAACGGCGACATACACGACATTGATTATACAGACTATCATTAGGAGAGTAAGACCATGCTGAAACGAGCTTTGCCACCAGTACACCCCGGCGAAATTTTGCGGGAAGATTATATCAACGAGCACCAATTGACGATCACCGAAGTCGCTAAAGGCTTAGGTGTTGCCCGTGCTAATCTGTCAGCAATCGTCAACGAGCGGGCTGGAATCAGTCCCGAAATGGCCGTGAAACTGTCCGAAGCATTTGGCAACACCACACAGTTTTGGGTCAATTTGCAAAAGAATTACGAAGTGTGGCATGCAGAAAAAACCGTAAACCGCGCAGCTGTTCGCCACTTTTGGCAGGATGGGCAAGGAGTACAGGCTGTATAGTAATGCTAAAAGTCCATTGGTAGAGCCACAAAGACAGAAGGCTTAAGCGTTACGCAGAAAACGTTTCCTGTATCTTGAACGAACACCAGGGCGTTAGCTCTGAAATGTGTGTCCGTCTATCCGAAGCGTTCAGCACAAGTGCTGGGTTTTGGTTGGATGTTCGACGTAATTATGATTTATGGCATGCTGAACGTGTTGTAGAGCGGAAGACGGTGCAGCATTTTTGGCCGTTGTAAGAGGGACAAAGATTGCAACCAGCTTGAAAGTAATATTAGCTTTACTAAGCGTTGGAGTTTTTTTGGATTCTTCAGTGGTTATTTTCACACAACAAGTTATTGAATTTATTTTTTTGCGCTGACTAGTAAAGCTTTAATATGGTTTTCCATTTCTTTTTCTAGTAGTTCTGCAAGAATCTTTAAAAACCTAAAAGCATCATTCTGAGATTTTCGGGTTATATTTAAAGTGTCTGCTGTGTGAGCAACTACGTGTCTTGTTCGTACAATCTCATCCAACTTATCCTTAATGAAACTATCCGCAACTGGTGCACCCCATTTAATTACAAAAGCCGATTTAATCTTACCAAAGATATCAGGGACTCCGATTTCTTTAAATTTTACTTTTACAGTTTCCGAATTTGGATTACTTCCAGTTTCTGAAAAAGTTTCGGGATGAACTTGCTCACTTATTATCAATTTACAAACCTGTAAAATCTGTTCTATTCTGTCAATTTTCGCTGTTTTCTCGCTGTACTTAGGGCCATCCATAGCCATTTGTAATGTATGAAATACGGCCTTTACTCTAAGCTGCTCAGGAAGCTTACTAAATTCTATAAGTGCTGGTATAGCATTAAGTTTAGAAATATTTTCCTCGAATAGCTTTCTAAGAAAAAATTCGAACGCAGCTACCATAAGAACTGCGGCACCACCACGTAGTCCCTTCACGTAAGGCTGCTGTTCTAGTTTTGGATTGGGTGGATAGTCTCTTTCTAACCTTTTTAGGGCAGAAGCTAAATCTAATGACCCCTTGAATTGCTCAAAAGCCATTCCCATTTTATAGATTCTTGCTAATTATTTCATTCAATTTATTAGCCCTGTATAGCAACCTACTTGAGTTTGCAGTTGAAAACTCGATTGAATCGATAAATTCTCTATCTTCTTCAAATAGATCCTTAAAATCTTTAAGTATTTTGTCTTTATTAAGTTGCAGCAAATTTTTATCCTTTTTGTAACATGAGAGCATTTGTGCATCAAAAAGGGGAGCTGAAACTTGCTGTTTCCATTTACTATTCTGAGGCATCCATCTTCTGAAAGAACCATGTGTGCCAAATATTATTTCAACGTTTTCTAAGGTACTTACAAAATCTCTTTCTAACTGGTTGACCATATTCACGTCCGTAGCTTTATTAGACTTGTTGCGACTGTGAATATTCTGTAAATTTAAATATGAAAATTTCAACTAACGACCTCAAAACAGAGAGGCAATGGAGGTCCGCCACTGGGTACGACAAAAAACGATTTGATAAACTGATTCCGTTAGTCG
>JACMPG010000277.1 GCA_014377625.1 Spirosoma sp. | reverse complement strand
AGAC
Source organism: Spirosoma sp. (assembly GCA_014377625.1). Lineage (GTDB taxonomy): Bacteria > Bacteroidota > Bacteroidia > Cytophagales > Spirosomataceae > Spirosoma. The sequence continues at coordinate 7,270 of JACMPG010000277.1, read as the reverse complement.
CAAATGGACCTGTAAGTTGTAAACCGAATGACTGCCTGACCGTTGCTGCTTCATACAGCAAAACTACCAAAACTGAGTAGCAACTAAAGTCTTGCCCTAAAGGGCATAGCTTGAACTAGCGTACTTAAAAAGTCAACTCAGCGCGTCCACGACGCAGCTTTCAAGACCAAAGTGGTTCTCGAAGCACTCAAGAACACCAAAACGCTGGCTCAGCTGGTACGCCAGCCCGGTCAGAGCGATTTTGGCATCCATTCCCAGCAGATTACGACCGGCTGGCGTACCAGTGGAAACGGCAGGTACTCGATGGTATACCCACAATATTCGAGTCACCGACCAGCAAACCAACACTCAATATCGAGCAACGGGAGCAGATCGAAAACCCTCTTTTTCAGCAGATTGGGCAACTAAAAGTCGAAAACGACTGGCTCAAAAAAAAATTGCGAACCAATCAGGGTCAGACCGTAACCACCTGATTGAGCCAGCGCATCCGCAATTGAGCATCAGTCAGCAGTGTTCGTTACTAAGCATTCCTCGCTCCAGCTACTACTACCAGCCAGTGGGCGAGTCAGCAACAAATTTGGCGTTGATGTTACGGATTGATAAACTCTTCACTGACCGGCCAGAAATGGGTGTGCGCCGAATGCATCAGGAACTCACCAACGAAGCAGAACCGCTGAATATCAAACGTATCCGACGACTTATGCGACTCATGGGACTGGAAGCGGTAGGACCAAAACCGAATCTCTCTAAGCCGCAACTTGGCCACACGATTTACCCCTATTTATTACGGGGAGTACCAATTGAGCGAGTCAATCAGGTTTGGTCAACTGACATCACGTATGTGCCAATGGCAAGTGGATTCCTGTACCTATGCGCGGTAATCGACTGGTACAGCCGGTTCATTTTGAGCTGGCGGTTGAGCAATACTCTGCTGGCTGATTTTTGTGCGGTCCGCCGTTGCGGTTGATGCGTTGCAGGAGGCCCTAACCAAGTGGGGTAAACCGGAGATTTTCAACCGCGCGGGCGGCCCCGACAGACTAAGGTAGCCAGTTCACGAGTCATGCATTCCTTAGTCCGCTGATTGACAAGGAGATAAAGATCAGCATGGATGGGAAAGGACGAGCCTTAGATAATATTTTCATTGAGCGGTTTTGGCCGGTCCGCCGGTGCGGAACGATCAAATACGAGCATATTTATCTACGGGCCTACTCAGACGGGCGTGAATTGCAGGAAGGATTGAGCAATTACTTTCGGTTTTACAATCAAAACCGGAAACACCAATCGTTGGGCTATCAGACGCCTACGAGTTGGTACGAGAAAGGGGTGAAAAGGGGGAAAAGTGCAATTTTGATTCCGAACGGCACCAGCTTAGATTGACCCAAAACCTGTCCAACTATTGGGGAGCGGCATAGGTATCGTCAAATTGAAGCGACACCCTTCGATGCAAAACCGAAAATACGGGCCATTGGCTGCTTTACAGATATGGATTGACGTTGACTAACTCGGAGAGTTGCTGATCCGTAAGCAGGGAAAAACAAGCCGAACTACCCCGACACCTCGCCTTGCCGACAGGTTTCGTATCGTTGACCAGACGAAGCCTCTTAACAAGGCTTACTTACGCTTGCTTCGTTATGAGAAACTTCACAATGGCTGAACATTATTATACCAGCCCCTTCATCCGGATCTCGTCTTTCAACGCCCGCAGCGTGCTGAACCGGGCGATGAGTTGGACTTCCAATCTTAGGCTCGGAATACCGTGCAATGTGGCTAACCAACTCGCTACGATGGCGTAGTGGACCGGTTGCGTTTGCCGATTCGGGAGATCAGGCCGTAAATTTGCCGGACGGCAACTCATCTTTCAACGCCCATTTAAACACCGGTATGTCCTACGACCCGACGACCTCGCTGCTTATCGACGATTTCGATACGTTTCTGCGCTATGCCGCCAATAAAAATCTGTTACCCCTGACCGGAACCGGCGATTTGAAAGCGGCTGACCTGTGGGCGTTGAACGACCGGGTCAACTACAAAGCTTCGCTGCACGTAACGCCGCGCAGCCGTCAGGCCGATTACCCGCTGCTCGGCTTCCTGTTTCAGATTGCTACCAGCAGCCGCCTGTTGCTCGTTACCTTCGGCAAAACCAACGCGCTCGTGCCGGATGCCAGCCGGGTGGAGCAATACCACGGGCTGACGCTGGAAGAGAAATACGTTTTTTTGCTCGAAACAGCCTGGTGCTATGTTGATTGGGGAACGCTCGATAACGACGGGCGCAGTGGCGAGGGAGCTACCTGGTTCTGGTCGGCGGGCAATCAGCTCCTCAAAAATCCGGTGGGTACGCCCGTGACCGTGTTTGAGCGGGGCTGGGCGCAGGAAGATAACCCGGCCATGATCCACCTATCGGGTATGGCCAACGCCTATATCCGGGCGGGACATTGGTTTGGCTGGTACGACGTGCGGGAGGTGAAGCAGGAGAAACGCGACCGGTTTGCGCTGCAACTCGACCAGGTTACGCTCAATCACTGGGGAAAGCAGTGCCTGACGTTGCTGATGCACCAACGCCCGTTCGCGATATGGAACCAACACGCCGACCGGTATTTCTTTCTCAGCGACGACGAACAGCCCAATCAGCCTATTAACCTAAACACCTTTGCCGACACGTTCCGAAAAGAATTCAACGAGCCGGATTTGGTGAGTCTATACCCCATCAATCCGAATCCGCAAACGGGCGAAATCTGGCTCCGGGTCGAGTTACCCCAGCACAAGGTATCGCGTACGATTGCCCTGCCCGTTTCCGGTACGCTGGACGATCTGCACCACCAGATTCAGGGTGCATTCGGCTTCGACAACGACCACCTGTACGGATTTTACCTGAACCTGCGCGACCCGTATCAGGGCAAGCAATATTTCGACCCACGCACCTCACCCGGCTGGGCCGATGGCTACCCGTCAGACGCGACGACAATTGCCAGCCTAAACCTCTACGAAGGACAGCGACTCCTGTACATCTTCGATTTTGGCGACAACTGGCAGTTTCTCGTCACCGTTTTTCGGCACCTGCCCGACGAGAAAAACGCCAAAGCGCGGGTTGTCGAGAAAGTAGGCAAAGCACCGAAACAGTACGACTGGTAAGACAAAATCAGCGTTTTTCGGTAGTTTAGCCCGTCAACTAACCAAACCAATGAAAAAACGCTACGCCCTCCCCTTCATTACCCTTCTCCTTTCTTCCATCCTCCCCCTCAATGCCCAAACCGTTATCGTAAATCGCGACCCACAGATTGCCGATCTGGTATCGCAGGTTTCTGCCGATAGCCTGAGGGCGCACATCAACGGGCTGGTCAGCTTTGGTACACGGCATACACTAAGTACCACAACCGACAAAAGCCGGGGTGTCGGCGCGGCCCGACAGTGGATTTTGGGCAAGTTCAATCAGTACGCCAAACAGGCGGGCGGGCGGCTGACGGCCAAACTCGACACCTGGACGCTGCAAGCCGACGGACGGCGCATCGACAAACCCGCCGAACTGGCCAACGTCATGGCCACGCTCAAAGGCACTGACCCCACCGACGACCGGATTTTCATTGTACAGGGGCATATGGACAGCCGCGTCACCAACGTAATGAACCGCGAATCGGACGCACCGGGGGCTAACGACGACGGTTCTGGCACGGCGGCAGTCATTGAACTGTGCCGCGTGATGAGCAAAGCCCAGTTTCCGGCTACGATTATTTTCGTGACGCTGACCGGCGAGGAGCAGGGATTGCTGGGTGCTGAACACCTCGCCAAACGGGCCACCGACGAAAAGTGGAACCTCGAAGCGGTGCTGAACAACGACATCATGGGCAGCAACCACAGCAACGAAACCAACATCATCGACAACACCCGGCTCCGCGTGTTCAGCGAGGGAATTCCCGGTAATCTGCTTAAAGACACCACCGGGCGTATGGCCCAAATCCGGCAATTTGGGTTGGAGAACGACGGTCGGCCCCGGACACTGGCCCGCTACGTGAAAGAACTCGGCGAACGCTACGTCGATAACCTGGAGGTGATGCTCGTCTATCGCAACGACCGCTACCTGCGCGGGGGCGACCACACGCCCTACGTGAACCGGGGATTTGCGGCAGTGCGGATGACCGAGATGAACGAGAATTATAACCATCAGCACCAGGATTTACGCGTCGAAAAAGCCGGAACACCAGAGGCCGTGGAGTATGGCGACTACGCCAAATTCATGGATTTCGAGTACCTGCGCAAGAATACGGCGGTAAATCTGGCCACGCTGGGCAACCTCGCCAAAGCCCCCGCCATGCCGCAACAGGTCACGATTGAAGTGCGCAACCTGACCAACAGCACCACGCTATTCTGGCAGGCTCCAAAGACCGGAAAGGTAAAAGGCTATTACGTTTTGATGCGCGAAACGGCCTGGCCGGTCTGGCAAAAGAAGTTCTTCACCACCAAACTCGGCCTGACCCTCCCCTACTCCAAAGACAACTACTACTTCGCCGTTCAGGCCGTCAGCGACGACGGCAACGAAAGCCTGCCCGTGCTGCCCGTCCCCAATTTGCGGTAGCATCCATGATTTCGCTATCTTTCGGTAAAGCAATCCAATTATGTCAGTCGCCATTAGTCCGTCCGTTCCTGAAGCCGTAATTATTGCGCTGGGGTATCAGAACACCGACGATTTCCTGCGGATACAGGTCCGTCGCGCCTTGTCGGAGAAAATCAGCTATTACCAGAGCCGGATCGATTTCTACGAGCAGAAATATGGCATGACACTAATCGAGTTTCACGGTCGGGTAAGCAATCAGGATGATTCCGTTTTATCGAAATTCAGCATAGCCGAAAAGGAGACCGACGATTTCGACTGGGACGACGCGCTGGACTTTGTGCGTATCTACACAGACAATCTCCGGCAAATCAGGCCATGAACGAAGTAGCAGCCCGATTTTCGTTCATCATTCGTTCGTCCCGATTCTCGCTCGAACAGGTAGCCAATCAGAAAAGCGTGGAACGCTGCGAACTGTTTTTCACTGATGCGTCGCGTTTAGTAGCTTATGAATCGAGAACCGGGGCGAAGTTCAAATACAGCTACTAATGGATGGATGCCACAAATCAAACTGTTTTTCGCTGGGACAACACCACGCATTTCCCACAGTTCAATACGTTCCCTTTCCACCGCCACACGGGTCCTGATGAAATACCAGAGTCATTTCCAATGGTTACGTTCGAGGAAACGCTCCAATTTATTGCCGATACATTGATTCAGTAAACCGAACGTACAGTAACGAAAGCCTGCCCGTGCCCGTCCCGAATTTGCGGTAGCCGCTCAACGAACCACCTTGCAGCCTGCGTAGCAACGGTAATTAGTCATGAAAACAAACTGGCTTTTTGCGGGCAGTACGAATGGATATTCTGATTTTTCCGTACTTTAGTACATCTTGTTTCGCTTAATCAATCAACTTGTGAATTTATGAAACGTCTTCTGTACCTGTTTGCCCTTGTTGCCTTCGTAGCTACGCTGAATGCCTGCAGTAAAACCACTGAACCAGCACCCGTATCGCCGGTGGTTGGTCGATGGATATTGAACCGGGGGTTGCTCAGTGGATTCACAACGGCCCCTAACCTTAATGGTCGCTCCATTGACTTGCTTTACTTTGAAAACTACGCGGCCACCATCGACCTATTTGCCGACAAGACGTTCAACTCAAACGACAAGAGTGTTACCGTTGACGATTCGCCCGGAACCTGGGATTACACCGACCCCAATCTTACGCTGAAATATGACAGCGGTACTCAGGAGACCTACACGTACGCTAAAAACAAAAATATTGAGGAGCTTACGCTGACTCCAGCCGTCAGTTATACCTTGCCCGTATCTACGACAGCAACGGCGGTCGGTAAGCTTAACTTCGTTTACAGGAAGTAGTCAATAGTTGCTCATTACCACAAAAAAAGGTCTTCCCATAGCGGGAAGACCTTTTTTGTGCCAACTCGTTGTGATAGTTACTTATCCAGCACCACTGTACCACCCACGATATAAACCCCGGATTGGGTCGAGAGTGAATAAACCCGCTCAACCGTCCGAAGCGACGACTCCATTCGCACAACGCGATACGGTACAGCCTGACCCGCTTCAATACGGTACAGCAACTCGCCCACCTTTACGTCGCCCAGTACTTTTTTGCCGGTGGCGGTCAACATCGGGTGATTTCTGGTGGCTTCGAGCAGTACGGGTGCGGTGTGCGGACGGGTATCGGCGGTGAGTTCAGTGGCCGGGGTGAGCCAGGCGCCAACGAGTGAGTACGCGCCCGCCGGGTGTTCGTTCAGTTTCATTACGGTGGTGACAGCAGCGGTTTTGGTGGCTGCATCGTAACTCTGTACTACGTCGCCAGGCGTTACGTCAGCAATACGTTTGGCGGTACCGTTGGCCAATGTCACGAGGGCGTCAGGGGCGAAGCAGAAGTTGTATTCTTCCTTCTTTTTGGCTCCGTCGCCATCGGCTTTACCTCCCCCGCCCGCCAGCAGACCGGCCATCTCACGCGAGAGGACAAACGTCAGCGTCGACATCAGGCCGGGTTCTTTTTCGCCCACGTATTTCAAATCATCGATATACGCATCCCAGGCCGCCCGGTCGCCGGTTGCGCCAGGAATGACGAAGGGTTTTATCTCGCCCGTTTTCTCGTTTTTGTAGAGAGCCAGCAAACCGAGTTCTTTGGTGTCGGCAGCAGAAAAGATTTTGTACAGGTAAATCTTGCGGGTAACGCCGTCGCTGTAGGTAAAGACGTAGGCCGGGCGTTCTTCGTAGCGGTCCAGAATAAACCCATCAATTTTAACGTACGTGTCTTTGTCGAGGTTGGCGATTTTGATGCCTTTGATGGCTTTGGACTGGTCGGCGGTCAGGCCCGCGCTGGTGGTTTGCGCCCACAGACGCTGACTGAGAGTTTGCGTCGTTATGGCAACGGCAACAAAACAGAAAATGGCAAGCAGGTTGTTTTTCATGACTGATTATTTTTTCGTGTATTCGCCGACGCGGGCGCAGATGGATTCAACGGCGCGGTGGGCGGAGGTAAACGCACCGGCCATCCAGGCGGTAAGATAGGTGGTGTGTTCGCCCGCGAAATAAACGTTGCCATCGGGTTCGAGCAGAGCGGGAAAGTATTTTTTGCGGGTGTTCTCGTCATACGTAGCCCAGCCGCCCCCACTGTACGGAACACGGTGCCAGGCCAGCGAAAAGGAATTCTCAAACTCGGCAGGGTACTGCGGGTGAATGTTT
>JACMPG010000276.1 GCA_014377625.1 Spirosoma sp. | reverse complement strand
TGGTCCGGCAATATGCCCTGACGGCTTCGTTTCCGCTCCAGTTGCTGTCATTGGCCGATGCGGGTGTGGCCTCGCCCAAGAAACGCGCTATCAGCCAGAGCATCGAACAGGCCACCGGCTACCTGATTGTAACGACCGATGGCGACTGCCGCGTGGAACCCAACTGGTTAGCTACATACACCGCCTTTTATGAAGAGACCCGGGCGAAACTTATGTTTGGCCCCGTCACGTTTACAACGAATGACACCGTTTTTGACTCCCTGCAAACGGTAGAGTTCGCCAGCCTGATTGGGTCGGGGGCATGTACGCTGGTCTGGGGTAAACCAACCATGTGCAACGGGGCTAATATGTGCTATGAGAAAGGGGTCTTTGCCGGGGTAGGCGGCTTTGCCGGGTTCGACCATCTGGCCTCCGGCGACGACGAGTTTCTGATGCATAAAATTGCTGCGGCCTATCCGGGCAGCGTCCGGTTTCTGAAAAGCCCGGCGGCCATCGTAACCACCGCACCGCACCGGTCGTGGCGGGCGTTTTACAACCAGCGCAAGCGGTGGGCCAGTAAGTGGCGGGCGTATGACAGCGTACTGCCGTCGGTACTGGCCGTACTGGTGTTTTGCTGGAATATGACGCCGGTTGTTGCTGTATTGAGCTGGTTACTGAATGGAATAAACGGAAACACTGCTTTGCTCGTTGTAGGACTAAAGCTGGTGCCGGAGTCGCTGTTTTTGCGGCAGGTTCTCTTTTTTCTGCGAAAACGACCAGTTGTATTGTCCATACCGCTCACTCAGGTTCTATATCCGTTTTACGTTATTTTTTTTGGAATAGCCGCCCAAACAAAAGGCTACTACTGGAAAGACCGAAACCTCAATTGAGGATAAAATGGGGTGAGGAGTAAGGTGTAGCTGTTGCATTACAATACCCCTTACCCCTTTTACCCCCTGGCCCTAATTAACCATGCCTCCTTTTTTACACAAATCGAACTTTCTCTTTCGAACGATTTATCCCGAATTCTGGTGGAAAATCAGTGATGCCGCGGAGCCAACCATCTATCTGACCTTCGACGACGGGCCGATTCCTAACGTGACGGAATTCGTGCTGGAGCAGTTGGATAAATTTGCCGCACAGGCCACGTTTTTCTGCATTGGCGATAACGTTCGCAAGTACCGCGACATCCTGCTGAAGGTGCTCGAAGCCGGGCATATGATTGGCAATCACACGTTTAACCATCTTAACGGCTGGCAAACCGATGACGCCCGCTACGTAGACAACATCCGGCAATGTCAGCAGGAGCTGAACTTCGACACGGCTCTGTTTCGCCCCCCTTACGGGCGCATCAAAAAATCGCAGGTGCCGTTGGTTATGGAAAGCCACTCGGTCATCATGTGGGACGTACTCACCGGCGATTTTGACCGCAGCCAGCCCGCCGATGTCTGCCTGCGCAAAAGTATTCAGTATACCGAACCCGGCTCCATCGTGTTGTTTCACGACAGCCTGAAAGCCTGGCCCGTTATGAGTTATGTGCTGCCCCGCTTTCTGGCCCACTTCGCCGAACGCGGCTATTCGTTTCGTGCCATCCCGCAGCCTGCGTATGCCGGTTTCTGAGTCGGTAAACGCACCGGTAAAAGCCTTGACTACGCCAACCGTCAGCATCCTGATTGCCGCCCGCAACGAAGAAGCCAGTATCCTTGCCTGTTTGCGGGCCGTTGCCCAACTAAACTACCCCGCTCATGCCGTCGAGGTGTTGATTGGCAATGATGGCTCAACCGATCAGACTGGCCCGCTTGTAACGGCTTTCATCGCCGATAAACCCAGCTTTCAGTTGATGAATATCACCGAATCGGTAAGCGGGTTGCGGGGAAAGGCGAACGTATTGGCGCAACTGGCGAGACAGGCCCGGGGCGAGTGGCTGTTTTTTACCGATGCCGATACACAGGTGCCGCCCGACTGGATTGAGGAAATGCTGGTCGGCCAACAAACCGGGGTAGGAATCATCACCGGCGTTACGTTGCCGGGTGAATCCACGCCGGGTGACGCTCCGCCCAGCGTGGATTCGTCGGAAGGAGGGAGCGTTTTTCACAAACTCCAGACCATTGACTGGCTATACAGCCTGACGCTGACGCACTGGCTCAGTGCACTTGGTGTTCCGGTAACCGCAATGGGCAACAACATGGCCGTGAGCCGGATCGCTTACGAAGCCGTTGGCGGCTATGAAAACCTGCCCTTTTCCGTCACCGAAGACTACGCGCTGTTCCGGGCTGTGGTCAGCAAAGGATACGGTTTTCGTAACCGGCTGGATGAGCGCGTCCTGGCCACAACCCGACCCGTTGATACGCTGAACGACTGGCTTGAGCAGCGTAAACGCTGGATGCGGGGCGCGTCTGAACTGCCCATCTGGCTGGTTACGCTGCTGTACGCCCAGTACCTGACCGCACCGCTGCTGTTGCTGATTGGCTGGTTTTTGCCCACTTTGGCCGTTAGCCTGTACATTGGTCGGCTATTTGTGCAAACCACCGTACTCTCGTTCGGACTGGCGCGTCTGCGTCGAACCTCGCTGTGGCTATATGCGTTGCTTTTTGAACCGTATCAACTCCTGCTTGGCCCAGTGGCTGTTGCCTGGTACTGGCTCTCCGGCCCGGTGGTCTGGAAAGGAAGACGGTTTTTTTGAGTTATGAAGTTGTAGAGTTGGCTGACGCGTTAGCTGCTTTCGCGCCAGCCAACTTTACAACTCTACGACTTTACAACTATGCAACTAATAGACACCCACGCCCATATCTACGATGCGCAGTTTGACGAAGATCGCGATGCGATGCTTGAACACGCTACGGCCCAGCAGGTTACGCAAATATGGATGCCCAACTGCGCCCGCGAAACCGTATCCGGCCTGATGGCCCTCGCCGAACAATACCCCAGCCGCTGTTTACCGATGATTGGCCTGCACCCGGCCTACGTTGGCGAAACAGTTGACCAGGAGCTAGCCGCCATAGAAGACCTGCTGAATCGCCATGCGTTTATGGCCGTTGGCGAAATAGGGCTGGACTTTTACTGGGATATGACCTTTGTTCAGCAGCAATTCATGGCCTTTGAAACGCAGCTTCGGTGGGCGTCGGCGCAGGGGTTGCCCGTGTCGATGCATACGCGCTCCGGCCATGACCGCAACGCCTTTATGGAAGCTGCTGATCTCATCGAAAAGCTCGCTCTGCCCAACCTGACGGGTATTTTTCACTGCTTCGTGGGAACACTGGACGAAGCAAACCGGGCCATCGGAATGGGTTTCAAACTCGGCATCGGGGGCGTATCGACGTTTAAAAACGGCGGCCTGGATAAAGTACTACCCTACATCGGCCTGGAACATATCGTGCTGGAAACCGACGCGCCTTACCTCGCACCGGTACCGTACCGGGGTAAGCGCAACCAACCAGCCTACCTGCGGGGCATTGCCCAACGCGTAGCCGATTTGATGCAGGTCAGCGAAACCGATGTAGCCCGCCACACTACCGCCAACGCCCAGGCCTTGTTGCCCGCGTTATACACCAATTTATTGCCCCAATCGTGACCACACAACCACTTACTCACCTGACCACCATCGGCGGTTCGCAGCCGGATAAGGTACCGCGATCCGTATTAGTTATTTACACGGGTGGTACGTTCGGTATGGTGTATGAGTTGAAAACCGGGCAGCTCATACCATTTAACTTTGGACAGGTACTCGATTTCCTGCCCGAGCTGAACCGGCTCAACTTCAACATCACCATCGTTGCCACGTCCCGCATTATTGACTCGGCCAACATGACGCCGGCGGTATGGGTCGAACTCGCTCAGCTTATCGAAACGAATTACGGCCAATACGACAGTTTCGTTATTTTGCACGGTACCGATACGATGGCCTATACGGCGTCGGCGTTGAGTTTCATGCTGACGGATCTGAGTAAACCCGTTATCCTGACCGGGGCGCAGTTACCCATCGGCGTGGCCCGCTCCGACGCCCGCGAGAACTTCCTGACCGCGCTGGAAATAGCCACCGCCGTCGATGAGTTGCAACAGCCTGTTGTGCCGGAAGTATGCGTGTATTTTAACTCAGTACTGTTGCGGGGTAATCGCAGTACGAAGCGTGAGAGCGTACAATTCAACGCCTTTGTCTCCGAAAACTATCCGACTCTGGCCACGGCGGGCGTCAGTATCGACTATAACAGCCCGTTTATTCAACCGTACCGTACCGGGCAATCGCTGGTGATACAAACCGCGCTCGACCCGAATATTGCGCTGCTGATGCTGTTTCCGGGTATCACCACTGCCGTGGTCGATGCCATTCTGTCTACGCCCGGTTTGCGGGGCGTGGCGCTGGAAACCTTTGGCGCGGGCAATGCCCCCACCGACGGCTGGTTCCTGGATGCGTTGACGAAGGCCGCCGGGCGCGGCTTGTTGCTGATGAACGTCTCGCAGTGCGCGGGTGGGCGGGTGGTACAGGGCCATTACCAGACCAGCGAGCAACTGGCCCGGATTGGCGTAGTGAGCGGGGCCGACATCACCCTCGAAGCCGCCATTGTTAAATTGATGGTAGTGCTGGGGCAGGAGCCGGGCCACGACGAAGCCGCCATGATACGGTTGAGAACCAGACTGGCGCAGCCGATGGCCGGTGAGATGAGCATCGACTGATGGGATACATCCGAAAATTTTTCGGACCTGATTATTGCTTCATTTCGCTTAAACCTGCATCTTTGCACTCCCAAAATGACACAGAGAGCTGCCGGAGTGGTCGAACGGGTCTGATTCGAAATCAGAAGTACTCGCAAGGGTACCGGGGGTTCGAATCCCTCGCTCTCTGCCAATTACCACAAAAAACAGCAATGTTGCCTGCTGTTTTTTGCGTTTAACAGGGTGTTCGACTAACTATTGGAACACCATTGAAAGAGACACAGAGAGGTGTCCGAGTGGTTTAAGGAGCACGCCTGGAAAGTGTGTATGCGGGTAACTGTATCGAGAGTTCGAATCTCTTCCTCTCTGCCAACAGCAAAAGTCCGCGTTGATAACCCATTGGTTGACGCGGACTTTTTGCTGTTTATTTACCAGTTAACACGCCTTGTTATGTGGACCGAAACCGATAACCAACTCGTTCGCGAGTTCAAATTCTCCGATTTTTCTGAAGCCTTCGCGTTTATGACCCGCGTAGCGTTGCTGGCCGAAAAAGCCGATCACCACCCGTGGTGGTCCAACGTCTATAACCAGGTCACCATCAAACTCACCACCCACGATTCGGGCAATACCATTACCGACAAAGACCGGGCATTGGCAAAGGCGATTGATGGAATTATGTAGGTTGGACACTCTTGTCCGACCAGGCCGCAAGGCTAAGAAACTATCTGAAAATACCCCCAACCCCCTGAAAGGGCCCTTTGGAACGGGAGGTTTTAGCCCCCTTCAGGGAGTTGGGGTACTTTCGGCTTGATTTTGAACTAATTTTCAGATAGTTTCTAACAATGTAGCAACACATTAGCCGCTTCGCGGCCTGGTCGGACAAGAGTGTCCAACCTACTTTTACGCTAATGAAACTTTACCTCGTGCCGACGCCCATCGGCAACCTTGACGATATTACGCTGCGGGCCATTAAGGTTCTGCAAAGCGTGGATGCTATTCTGGCCGAAGATACCCGCACGTCGGGGGTGTTGCTGCGTCACCTCGGCATCAGCAAACCGCTGCACAGCTACCATATTTTTAACGAACACCAGACCGTACAGCGCGTAATTGACCAGATTCGGGGGGGCAAAACGCTGGCTCTGGTGTCGGATGCGGGAACACCGGGTATCTCAGACCCCGGCTTTTTGCTGGTGCGGGCGTGTATTGCGGCAGATATTGCGGTGGAGTGTCTGCCCGGCCCCACGGCGTTTGTTCCCGCCCTCGTCAATTCCGGCCTGCCCACCGACCGCTTTACGTTCGAGGGGTTTTTACCGCACAAAAAAGGCCGCCAAACCCGTCTGGCCGAACTGGCCGATGAGAGCCGCACGATGGTCTTTTACGAATCGCCCCACCGCCTGCTGAAAACGCTGGGTCAGTTTGCCGAAAGTTTCGGCCCCGACCGTCCGGCAAGCGTATCGCGCGAGTTGACCAAGCTGTTCGAGGAAAATCCGCGGGGTTCATTGTCGGAACTTATCACGTATTTTACCGAAAAAACGATAAAAGGTGAACTGGTTATCTGCGTTCAGGGCAAAGAGCAAACCCGCGAGAAAAAACGAAAATACAGCCGCGATGATGATGAAACGGACCCCACCCCAACCCCTCTCCCGAAGGGAGGGGCTTATGCTTCCGAATAGTTTTAGCCCCTCCCTTTGGGGGAGGGGTTGGGGTGGGGTCATTTTGCTGCTCTTTACGCTTCACTCTTCACTGGCACAGCCTGCGCAGGCGAGAATTAGTCTGCTGACGTTCGGGCCGGGAGAAGAGCTATACTCGGTGTTTGGCCATACGGCCATTCGGGTGTATGACCCCGCGCGGGGGCAGGATGTGACCTATGGCTGGGGCGGATTTCGGTTTGCGGAGAATAACTTCTACGTCAAATTCCTGCGCGGTACGTTGCCGTACTACATCGACGCCTACGACATGAACCTGATGGTGTATGCCTACCAGCAGGAGAACCGCAGTATCCGCGAGCAGGTGCTGAACCTCTCGCCCGCGCAGACGCAGCGGCTGTTGCAGGTGCTGGAAACCAACATGCAGTCCGAAAATCGGACGTATCAGTACAAATTCTTCTACGACAACTGCGCCAGCCGCCCCCGCGACGTCATTACCGCTACCCTTGGCGACAATCTGATCATGCCCTCGGCAGCCGCCCCAACGGGTAAATCGTATCGCGGCTGGATGAACGATTACCTCGGCGAAAAACCCTGGGCCAAACTCGGTATGAATCTAGCCATTGGCCGCCCCGCCGATCATAAGACCACCGGCTGGGAAGCGATGTATCTGCCCGATAACGTATTCAATCAGATGGCGTCGGCTAATATCCGGCAGACCAGCGGGCAAGTGGTGCCGCTGGTGGCCGACAGTCAGACGCTGTACAAGGCTAACCAGACGTTTCGGCAGCAGATCCCCTTTATTTTTAATCCTGATTTTGTCTTCGCACTCCTCGGCATTGCTGTAACGGTGTTCACCATCCGGCGATACCAGCGCGGCAAAATCGACCGCTGGGTAGACCGGCTGCTGTTTGCATTTTCGGGTTCCTGGGGCTGGTTTCTGTTCCTGCTCTGGGTCGGTACCGACCACGGGGTTACGTCCTGGAACCCCACCCTGCTGTACCTGATGCCGCTGCACGTACCGCTCATCTACTGGGCCACCGGCCCCACCACCACCGCCCGACGACGTAACGCGTATTTCGGCACCACCATCGTACTGATTATCGCCGGGATGTTTCTCTCTACCGTGCCGGGGGGCGTCGATGCGCTGTTCCCGCTGACACTGCTGGTGCGCTGCGTCGTGAATCTGCAACCCGTGCGCAACCGGGCATTGGCAACACGGATCGGTTGATTGACCGCGCTGTGTTATCAGTAGTCAGTTTGGTGAAATCTGCTTTAGGAGGAAAATCAAATCTAAAAGACATGCAAAGGATTTTTCTGTTATGGCTGATGGCAGCCAGTAGTTTGTGGGCACAGCCGGCCGCGCAGCCCGTAAAAATCGTTGTTACGCCTGACCATGCCGACTGGCAGTACAAACTGGGCGAACCGGCCAAATTCAGCGTAACGGTTTATCGCTACAACGTACCGGTGAAGGACGTAAAACTCCGTTATGAAGTTGGCCCGGAAAAAATGAAGCCGACGCAAAGCCAAACCCGTACGCTGCCTACCGGTACGCTCACTATCGACGGTGGAACCATGAAACAGGCGGGTTTTCTGCGTTGCACGGCCATTGCTGAGATCGACGGTCAGGAATACCGGGGTTTGTGTACGGCGGGTTTTGAGCCGCTTACCATCAAGCCCACCGTTCAAAATCCCGCCGATTTTGAGCAGTTCTGGAACGACGCCAAAGTCGAACTGGCTAAGCTACCCGTCGATGCCCGGTTGCGGCTGTTGCCCGAACGCTGTACGGCTACGGTGAATGTCTATGAGGTGAACATGCAGAACTACGGCACCTCGCGGCTGTACGGTATTGTGTGCATACCTAAAGCGGAGGGTAAATACCCCGCCCTGCTGCGGGTACCCGGCGCGGGCGTCCGGCCTTACTACGGCGACGTAGCAACAGCTGAAAAAGGGGTTATTACGCTGGAAATTGGTATTCATGGCATCCCCGTTACGCTCGATCCCGCCGTGTATGACAACCTGCGGGGCGGTGGCCTGTTGAATTACCAGAGCGCAAACCTCGACGACCGCGACCGCTATTACTACAAGCGGGTCTATCTGGGCTGCGTTCGGGCGGTCGATTTTCTGACGGGATTGCCGCAGTACGACGGGCAGACCATTGCGGTAACGGGTGGCAGTCAGGGCGGAGCATTGTCTATTGTGACGGCGGCTCTGGATAACCGCATTAAGTGGCTGGGCGCATTCTACCCGGCCCTGAGCGACATGACGGGCTACCTCAACGGTCGCGCTGGGGGCTGGCCACACCTGTTCTTCGGTAACAACCTGGCGTTCAACAATACCCCGGCAAAGATCAGCACGGTGGGCTATTACGACGTAGTCAATTTTGCCCGGCTGGTACGCGTACCGGGTGCCTACGCCTGGGGTTTTAATGACGAAACCTGCCCGCCTACCTCCATGTATGCGGCTTATAATGTCCTTGGTAGTCCGAAGTCATTGAATCTGTATTTCGACACGGGTCACTGGCAGTATGCCGAAGAACGGGACCGAATGAACGAATGGCTGCTGGAGCAGTTCAAAAGCGTTCGATAAAGGTAGGGCAGCAAAATATCCGTCTGGCGGGTAGGAAAGATAGGTGATGGGATAAAATCCTGAGCCGCTTCGTTGTATGTTCGTGGATAAACGAGGGAAATGGCGTTATTTGGTTTAATCTGTCTAAAAATGAGCTGCTCTCAGCCTTTTTTTATATCTTTAAAGTAGATTATGCGTCGTATATCTAACGTATAGTGCCGAAAAATTACTGAGCCGATTTACATGACAAACGAAGAGAATCTGGACCCCATCGACGATTCGCAACTGCCCGCCGAAACCGATCCTGCCAACGACGAATTTCCAGCCGATGAAGTTGACTCCAACGACCAAATTACCGACGAAATTGCCACCGATGCAGGTCAACTGCCCGCTAACACCGACGCGGATAGCAACGGGCTGAACGATCAGATTGTCGTATCGGGTCTCTATCAGAATTACTTTCTCGATTACGCATCCTACGTTATCCTCGAACGAGCCGTACCCGCGGTAGAAGACGGCCTGAAACCCGTGCAACGCCGGATTCTGCACGCGCTTAAGGAAATGGATGATGGCCGCTTCAATAAAGTGGCCAACGTAATTGGGCAGACCATGCAGTTTCACCCGCACGGTGATGCCTCTATCGGCGATGCGCTGGTGAACATCGGTCAGAAAGAACTGCTCTTCGATACGCAGGGTAGCTGGGGCGACGTCCGTACCGGCGATGGGGCTGCGGCTCCGCGATATATTGAGGTGCGGCTGTCCAAATTTGCGGGCGATGCCATTTACAACGATAAAACGACCGAGTGGCAACTGAGTTACGACGGGCGCAAAAAAGAGCCGGTTACGTTACCCGTCAAGTTTCCGCTGCTGCTGGCGCAGGGCGTAGAAGGCATTGCGGTGGGACTGAGTACCAAGATTCTCCCGCATAATTTCATTGAACTCATCGAGGCTTCCATCGCCATATTGAAGGATAAACCGGTACAGCTTTATCCCGATTTCCAGACCGGTGGGCTGATCGACGTCAGTAACTACAACGACGGACACCGGGGTGGTAAAGTGCGGGTGCGGGCCAGAATCGAAGAGGTCGACAAGAAAATCCTGGCCATTCGCGATGTACCCTACGGCGTTACGACCCCGCAGCTGATCGACTCGATCGTGAAGGCGGCTGAGGTGGGTAAAATCCGTATCAAAGCCCCCAATCGCAACACGGCGGCTGTGGTTGACAACACGGCTAAAGACGTCGAGATTCTGGTGCATCTCCAGCCCGGTGTCTCACCCGATGTTACTATCGACGCGCTCTATGCCTTTACGGACTGTGAGGTCAGTATTTCGCCCAACGCCTGCGTCATTATCAGCGACAAACCGCATTTTGTGAGTGTGACCGACATCCTGCGTGTCAACACCCACCAAACGGTAAATTTGTTGCAGCGCGAGCTGGAAATCCGGCGCAGTGAGTTGCTGGAGCGGTTGCTGTACAGTTCGCTCGAGAAGATTTTTATCGAGAATCGCATTTATCGAAAAATCGAGGAATGCGAAACGTTTGAAGCCGTTTTGGCCACGATTGATAAGGGCCTGAAGCCGTACAAAAAGGCGTTTTACCGGGAAATTGTTGAAGACGATCTGGTACGGCTCACCGAAATCAAGATCAAGCGGATCTCGAAATTCGACGGGTTCAAAGCCGATGAACTCATGCGCCGGCTGGAGCAGGAACTCGCCGACACTGACGATAATCTGGCCAATATCACGCGCTACGCCATTGCGTACTACAAAGACCTGCAAAAGAAGTACAGTAAAGGCCGTGAGCGCAAAACCGAAATCCGGGCCTTCAATACGATCGCGGCCAGCGTAGTAGCGGCTGCTAACCAGAAGCTGTACGTCGATCGGGAGGGGGGCTTTATTGGGTACGGCCTGAAAAAAGACGAGTTCGTCAGCGATTGTTCCGACATTGACGACATCATCGTGTTCCGGCGAGACGGCAAATGCGTGGTGACGAAAATTCAGGACAAAAACTTCGTTGGTAAAGATATTGTCTATGTTTCGGTATTCAAGAAAGGCGACGAGCGCAAGGTTTATAATCTGGTGTACTTAGACAGTAAGTCGGGCATCTCGATGGCCAAGCGCTTCCCGGTCACCGCCGTAACGCGCGACCGGGAATATGATCTGACGATGGGTAGTCCAAAGTCGAAAATTACGTATTTTAGTGCCAACGATAACGGCGAAGCCGAGGTTATTACGGTGAATCTGACGGCGCAGAGCTCGGCCAAGAACAAACAGTTTGACTATGATTTTGCTGAGGTGAGTATCAAAGGGCGGGCGGCTCAGGGCAATATTCTGACCAAATATCCGGTGAGGAAAATTACCCAGAAAACCGCCGGAACCTCAACGTTGGGCGGTGTTGATATCTGGTATGACAACCACCTTGGACGACTCAACCGCGACGAGCGGGGTAATTTACTGGGTAATTTCGATGCCAAAGACAGCATTCTGGTCGTTTACACAGATGGGCAGTATGAGTTAACGAGTTTTGACCTGACCAACCGCTACGAACCAACTGACGTAGCCCTGCTGATGAAGTTCAATCCCGAGACGGTACTCTCGGCGGTATATTACGAGGCTAACCAGAAAAGCTGGTACGTGAAACGGTTCAAGGTTGAGACGCTGTCACTCGATAAGAAATTCAGTTTTATCGGCGATACAAAAGGGTCCAGAAGTATAGCTGTTACCGCCGATGAGTTTCCCCGCATCGAGGTCATGCACCAGGTCAAAGAGCGGGGTCCGGTCGAGAAGATGGTCCTCGAACCTGAAGGTTTCATTGAAGTACGTGGCTGGAAGGCGTTAGGAAATAAATTACCCTTTGCGAAGGTAAAGGACGTGAAACTACTGGCACCCAAAATTCTGAAGGTAGACGTAGCAACCATGAAGACATCCGCGATCCCTGAACACAAACCAGCGGGTGCGAAAGAAAAGGAACCTGCCCAGTTGGGCATATTTTAATGACCGACCATGAACTCACTGTTAACGCACGACTACGCCGATGACTCGCCCCGCGAAGCAATGGGCGTTCGTGTGCTGAAGTGGGTCGTTAAAATCAGCGTGGCCGTGGTTTTCTGCGTGGCTCTGATCACGCTGATTTGTAACTGGTGGGTAATGTACGACACCCGCGATCAGGCCTACTTCAATATTGACAAACTACCGGTCAATGAAGTAGGCCTGGTGCTGGGTACGAGTAAATTTGTGGCGTCGGGCAAAGAAAATCTGTTTTTCCGTTACCGCATGGAAGCCTCCGCCCGGCTTTGGAAGGCCGGCAAGGTTAAGTTTCTGATCCTGAGCGGCAACAACGACTCAGAATACTATAACGAACCTGTCGACATGCAGCGGGCGCTTATTAAACTGGGTATACCTGCTTCGGTCATGACCCTCGATTATGCCGGGTATCGGACGTTCGATTCGGTAGTGCGCTGCAAGGAAGTCTTCAACCAGGAAAAGATCACGATCATTTCTCAGAATTTTCACAATACCCGCGCCCTGTTCATCAGCAATCACGAAGCCATACAGGCTGTTGCGTTTGCCGCTCAGGATGTTCCTGACGGCTACTCATTCCGTACGCTCGTGCGGGAATACCTTGCCCGACCCTACGCCATGCTGGACGTATTTTTGCTGCGACCCCAGCCCAAAACTGACAACTGGCCGAGCCAGTAAATTATATTTAACCCGTTTTGGTGACCGGTTGGCTTTTTTCACGTACAGGTAAGCACTGTCGGCCCGGTTTCGTCAGGGTCGGAGATGACACCCAACAGCTATGCTTTCCTACAAGACGCTGATCATAGAAGATAACCCCGCCGATCAGCAGCTACTTCAAACACACCTGGCCCGGTTGCCCTATATCAACCTGCGTGGCACCTTTGCCAGTGCGCTGGAAGCTGTACCTGTGCTACACAAAGAAGCCATAGACCTGCTGTTTCTGGATGTGATGCTGCCCGGTATGGATGGGCTGACCTTCCTGGCTTCGCTGCATCAGCCACCCCGCGTTATACTGACCACGGTTGATCCGACATACGCGCTGACGGCGTATGAAGCAGGCGTAGTTGACTACCTGCTGAAACCCTATACATTTGAGCGACTGCTGAAGGCCATGAGCCGGGCCATTGGGCTGGCTGAAAGGCAACTGACACAGACACAGCTATACCATCAGTCATCTTTATATGTCTTTCTGAAAACGGGCCGCGAAGCCGTTCGGGTAGCCACGAGTGATATTCTGTACGCCGAAGCCTTTGGTGCATTCAGTAAAGTATACACACCGTCGGCAGTGTTGGTAGTTAGTGAGTTATTAGCTGATTTACAGCAGCAACTACCCTTGACTTTAGCCCTACGCGGCCCAAGCTAACGCATTCTGCCAGAGCTGGTATTGGTGTTGGCTCATTTTTACGCGTATAGTCTTTGAAGCGGATGTGCAAAAATTCGTTTCCCGCCATAAATACATTCGTACACAGGC
>JACMPG010000275.1 GCA_014377625.1 Spirosoma sp. | reverse complement strand
TAACCACCAGCGACCTCATCAGTCTTTAGGCTACCGCACGCCAGCAAAAGTCTTGATGGAAGGGGAAGAAAAACAAAACAAATGTATCAACTAACCATTTCGTTTGGCCGGATGGTGGTACGAAGAATGGGGTACACTATAATGATCTGTAGTATTCTGTATCAAAACTGTATCACACAGAGCGGACAAGATAGGATTATCGCGAACTGAAACGAACTCACATATTATTCATAACTAACTGAATGTAAGCGAAAAAGCCTTGCAAATCAGAGGATTGCAAGGCTTTTAAATCATTATTCTGTGCACTTGTAGGGATTCGAACCCCAAACCTCCTCATCCGTAGTGAGGTGCTCTATCCAATTGAGCTACAAATGCATTTCCCGTGAATTGGGAGTGCAAAAGTAAGGAGAAAAAGAGATTTATCAATCTTACCGACCCGAAAAATTTGCGGGTCGCTTCATCAGAAAGGAGCTAACACCTTCTGCAAAATCAGCTGAATGACCTAAACTATCCTGATTGTCAGCTTCCTGCTCCAACTGATGCTCCAGATCGGAATACAGCGACTGATTCAAAACTTTTTTCATAGCACCGATGGCCTGCGTTGGTGCATTCACGTAATAGTCGACTACTTCGGCCACGGCAGTATCCAGCTCATGCGCTGACACCGACCGGCTCACCAGCCCAATTCGGGCTGCCTCGGGACCATGTACCCGCCTGCCGGTGCTGCAAAGGTCAAACGCCCGCTGCGGCCCTACCAGCCGGGGCAGAAAAAACGTAGACCCGGCGTCTGGCATCAAACCGATGTTGACGAATATCTGACTGAAATAGGCCTGATCGGTGCAGATAACCAGATCACAGGCCAGCGCGAGCGAACAGCCTGCACCCGCTGCTACGCCATTTACGCGCCCCACAATGGGTTTGGAGAGGTTGCGCATGGCCAGAATCATGGGGTTATACGTAGCCCGTAGCGACGCGCCAAGGTTTATCCTGTCCGTACCGCCCGTTGCAGCCGCGCCAGCAAATCCTTCTTTTAAATCGGCCCCGGAACAGAATGCTTTGTCGCCCGCGCCGGTCAGTACCACCACCCGAACGGCGTCGTCGGTACCGCAGGCTTCTATGGCGTTGGTAATGTCGGTAATCAGCCCGGGACTAAGGGCATTATAGACCTGCGGGCGGTTCAGCGTGATGCGACAGACGCCATCGACGGTTTCGGAAGTGAGGTTCTCGTACATGGGCATAAATTTAGACGCAAAGGCCCCAAGGAATGCGTAAGGAGCGCAAAATCCTAATACCTGTTAGCAAACTTTGCGTATTCTTTGCGGCCTCTGCGTTTAAATAGCCTAAACAAACACCAGAACCGCTGCTAAACTTACAATAAGCCCCAGTCCCAAACCGGCTCCGATCTGAACGGGAGTGTGGGCGTTGAGCCGCAGTCGGGCGCTCGATACAAAGCCAGCCAGTAAGACCAGCAAAAGCAATGGCCAGAATAATTCGGTAATTCCCTGTTCAAGCATCAGCCCGGCAGTGCCACCCAGCACGCCACCAATACCTACCCCATGAGCACTGATTTGCCAGGACAGACTGATGATACCCACCAGAAGGATGGAAATGGCAATACTGCCCAGTAAGACGGCTATCTCAGGGGCCACCAGCGACACCATCTGCATCCGGAACCCAAATAGATAAGCCAGAAATCCGTAAATCAGGGCGGTGAGGAAATAAGGCAACCGGCGGTCGGCGAGGGTTTCGAGTTGCATGCTTTGTATATAGCCCATCCGGGCGAGATAAAATACGAGCAATGACGGAACGGCAAACGTGCCGATGAAGATTACGAGCAGTAAACTCAGCCGCAGCGACGGCGAAAAGGCATCTACACCTACCGCGCCGGGTGCCAAAAACAGGAGTAGACCGAATAGCAGCGTCGGCATCAGCAGCGGGTGAAGAACAACCGACAGAAAACGGGCAAGAGAGGCAGTCAATTATGAATTATGAATGAATGCCGACGCGGCCATTAAGTAATCGTGCAAAGTTACTGACGGTCCGAGATTCATCATTCATAATTCTTTTCTAAGCCGCGCTACCGGGATGTTTAGCTGCTCGCGGTATTTAGCCACGGTTCGGCGGGCAATGTTGTAGCCCCGGTCGTTGAGGACTTTCTCGAGTTTATCGTCCGAAAGCGGCTGTAGCTTGGGTTCGTTGTCGATCAGATCGCGCAGGATGTTCTTGACCTCGCGGCTGCTGACATCCTCGCCCGAATCGGTGGCGATGCCTTCGGAGAAAAAATATTTGAGTGGATAAATGCCAAACTCGGTCTGTATGGCCTTGCTGTTGGCCACCCGGGATACCGTCGAAACGTCCATATCGATCAGCGTAGCAATATCTTTCAGGATCATGGGCCGCAGTTTGGACTCGTCGCCGGTCAGAAAGAAATCGTACTGGAAGCGTACAATAGCGTTCATGGTGCGGAGCAGTGTCTGCTGTCGCTGTTTGATGGCATCGATGAACCACTTGGCTGCGTCAAGCTTTTGCTTCACGAACGAGACCGTTTCGCGCAGGTTCTTGTTTTGCTTGCTGCTCTTGTCATACGTATCGAGCATGTCGGCAAAGGAACGGCTGATACGCAGTTCAGGCGCGTTTTTTGAGTTTAACGTCAGTTCCAGTTTACCGCCGTTATTGGTCAGGATAAAGTCGGCAGTGAGGTATTGTATGTTTCCCGTTTCGCCCTCTACCGAGCCGGGCTTGGGGTTGAGCCGGATGATGATGTCGATAACCCGTTTGAGCGAGTCATCGCTGATGTTGAGCCGACGCTGAATTTTATCGTAGTGCTTTTTAGAGAATTCCTCAAAGAACTCCTCGATGATCCGAATGGCCAGTACGTTGTACGGTTCATTGAAATCTTTGCGCCCGAGTTGCAGCAGCAGACATTCCTGAAGCGTGCGGGCGGCAATACCCCGAGGGTCGAAGGTCTGAATCTTATGGAGCACTTCCTCAATCTCTTCGGCGTCGGTAAACACGTTTTGCGAAAAAGCCAGATCGTTGACAATGGCCTGTATAGACCGCCGAATGTAGCCGTCGGCTTCAATGCTGCCAATGAGTTGCAGGCCAATAATCCGCTGCTGTTCAGAAAGGGCCAGGTAGCCAAACTGCTGCATGAGCGAGTCGGTCAGGCTCGACCCGGTTGCCAGGGGCATGTCGCGCTCCTCTTCGGGGTAGTTACCATCGCCCTGCATTTTATACCCCGCGTAGTCTTCGTTTTGCAGGTAGGTGTCAATGTCAATATCGTCGGAACGGTCCTTGTATTCGTCGTCAAAGTCATCATCAAAGTCATCGTCCTTTTGCTCAGGCTCATCGTCCATTCCTTCTTCCAGAGCCGGATTTATCTCTAATTCTTCTTCAATCCGGTTATCTAATTCGACAGTCGGAATTTGTAATAGCTTGATAAACTGAATTTGTTGCGGAGACAGCTTCTGCTGAAGCGATTGGGAAAG
Source organism: Spirosoma sp. (assembly GCA_014377625.1). Lineage (GTDB taxonomy): Bacteria > Bacteroidota > Bacteroidia > Cytophagales > Spirosomataceae > Spirosoma. The sequence continues at coordinate 2,950 of JACMPG010000275.1, read as the reverse complement.
ACTTAACTTCTGCATGGTAGCGGTGTTGCAAAGGGATAGGGGATAGGAACACGGGAAAATCAGCTGTCTGCAGACCCCTATCTCCCTCAATTATCAGACCAATTTACAGGAAATATTGTCTTTCGGATTATAAAATTTGTTCGATGCTCAGGCTATAGGGTTTCATATTTGGCTATATACCTTGATTAGTGAAGATTAATTAACTATTGATGAGAAAGTTAACGGGTTTAAAAGCTGGATAATTTGGGGGACTGTTGGCCATCAAACTTTGAACGCCGACCTTTGACCCTCCGACCTTGACTCCTGACCTTTTGAGCAAAAAAGAATGACTAATAAACTCTACGATACTTCGCTCAGCCTGCTCACCGACCTCTATCAGCTCACTATGGCCTATGGCTACTGGAAATCCGGTACGGCCGAGAAGGAAGCAGTTTTCAACCTGTATTTTCGCAAGAATCCCTTCGGCGGTGGCTTTACCATTGCCAGCGGCCTGGCCAACGTGATCGGGTACATGCAGCAGTTCGGCTTTTCCAAAAAAGACCTCCACTATCTGGGCACGCTCACCGGAAACAATGACGAGCCGCTGTTTGAAGAAGCCTTTATCGATTACCTGGCCCATCTCAAATTTACCGGCTCTATCGATGCTATGCCCGAGGGAACCGCAGCGTTTCCGAACGAGCCGCTACTGCGGGTACGTGGTCCAATTTTACAATGCCAGTTGCTGGAAACACCCTTGCTTAACTTAATCAACTTTGAGTCACTGATTACCACCAAAGCTGCCCGGCTGCGGCTGGTGGCCGGTACTGATTCGCTGCTGGAGTTTGGGCTGCGCCGGGCGCAGGGCGTGGACGGCGGCATGACAGCCAGCCGCGCGGCCTATATTGGTGGCTGCGATGGCACCTCCAACGTGCTGGCCGGTAAACTGTACGGTATTCCGGTGAAAGGAACCCACGCCCATAGCTGGGTGATGTCGTTTGATACGGAGCAGGAAGCGTTCGATACCTACGCCAACGTGATGCCCAACAACGTGACCCTGCTCGTGGACAGCTACGACACGCTTCAGGGCGTTCGGCATGCCATTGAAACGGGCAAAAAACTGCGGCAGCGCGGATACAAACTGGCGGGTATCCGGCTCGACTCCGGCGACCTGGCCTACCTCAGTATTGAAGCCCGTAAGCTCCTCGACGATGCCGGATTTACTAATACCGCCATTGTGGCCAGTAATGACCTCGACGAGACCATCATCAACAGCCTCAAACAGCAGGGTGCGCAGATTACCGTTTGGGGGGTAGGCACTAAACTCGTAACGGCCTACGATCAGCCCGCGCTGGGTGGGGTCTACAAACTGGCCGCGCTGCGAAATACCGACACCGACCGGTGGGACTATAAAATCAAACTCTCCGAGCAGGCCATCAAGACTTCTACGCCGGGTATTCAGCAGGTACGTCGCTTTTTTGACGGGCGCGGGTTTCTGGCCGATATGATTTATGACGAAGAGACCGGCATAGATGAATCTGCCACGATGATTGACCCCCTCGACTTCACCAAACGACGCCAGTTTGGGGCTGGGGTGGCTTTTGAGGAACTGCTGGTGCCGGTGTTTCAGAACGGGAAGCAAGTGTATGACCAGCCCGACATTCACGTTATTCGGGAGCGGGTGCAGAGCCAGCTGGCCGGGCTGCATCCTGGCGTGAAGCGGTTTGTAAACCCACACACGTACCCGGTTGGGCTGGAGCACAAGTTGTATGATCTGAAAACAAACCTGATTCTGGCCCTGCGAAACGACGGGCAGAACTGATGGCGCTACGGTATCTGCGCACGGTTAAGTGTGTGCAGATACCCTAGCGAATATCTCCTGCAAACCAGATGCTACACTTGCGAATAAGGCGATGGCTCCAGAAAAACGCGGATAATGTTGGAGACGGTGTTGGCGTATTCAGAAGACGAAGACATGCGTTTCCAGTCGGGGTCGGCGGAGAAGGCGGCCCAGTTGGCGTCGCGCTCGGCCATGTCCTTGAACGTCAGCATGTACGTCAGGCACGGCATATGTTCGCCCGCTACCACCTGCCCGAAAAAGACCGGGTTGAGTTTTACCTTGTAGAAAACGGGCATCTCATCTTTGTTGAACATCAAGACCTTACGGCGGGCGGCATCTTCCGAGTAGCTTTCGTAGGTGCGCAGTTCAAAAATCCGGCTCGCTTTGGTGTCCGGCACGATCATCTGCGGCAGGACGTCGAATGCCGACAGGAGCGAGGTCGAATAGCGGGTGTAGGGTGGTTTGTCGGGGGCCAGGGCGTTATAATTCTGGCTGGCCTTGCCATACTCGGCATCGCTGGCTAACCGCGTAGCCGATTGTGCGAAGGCATCCATGGATGCGAATGGAATCAGGACGTAGATTTTGCCCGGATCGCTTTTGCCCACTTCCCGAAACACGCCCACGGTCTTGACACCCTGCCGGTTAAGGGCCGGAATCAGGGCCTCTTTGAAATAATTCTCGATGTTACCCGCTGGCGAGCCGAACTTGAGTTCGTAGGTGCGCAGTTCATACGCCTGTTTGGCGGCTGGGGCGGCTGTATTAGCCATGGTTTGGGTTGCGGCAAGTGAAGCGGTTGCTGCTACCGATGCGGAAACGAATTGTCTTCTTTTCATAAGCAGATAAACACCGAAAAAGCCGTTTTATACTTTTGCTGAAAAGGTTGTTACGCAGAATTTCGCAGAGAGAAGGGGAGATACGCAGAGATAAATTGATGTCATGAACCTTCATAAGCCTCTGCGAAACTCTGCGTATCTCTGTGTCCCAAAAAAACTCAAACCGGCACAACGGTGGTATTTTTGATTTCGGCCATGACAAAGAAACTGCTGATGTGCAGCGCACTCGGAATGACCGAAAGCTTTTCCTGATAGAACCGATTGTAGGTCTCCATGTCCTGGCTAACGATTTTGAGCAGGT
>JACMPG010000274.1 GCA_014377625.1 Spirosoma sp. | reverse complement strand
TTGTTAATGGCTGAAATCAGTGCTTGGCAAACGAAGCGAAATACCAAAGGAGCCAAGGCTAAGTGGCAGTTTACAGCCAAAGATGCCCGCATTAAACTACATAAACTATACCCGACTACTTAATCTTTAAGCAACACTAGAATCTTTCACGCCGTTGCTTAATTAGGTCAAGTTTGCTTAGGTGCTGGCAGGGCAGGGCATTTACTTTGCTCCTTACGGCTGGTGTGGCTCCAAACTCAATCAGCATCGCCCGCACCCGTTTAAAGGCATCCGACGCAATGTTGACTTGTGGATAGGCCCGCACGATGCGACCACCGTCTTTGGTAGGGCTTTCATAGATCGAGCCGTGTTCAAAGATGAATTGCCGGGCCGTGGCTTCGACAGGCATCAACTGCGCCTGGAGCGTGGGCTGAGTGCTGATGAGCGTAGCCGGGTTGTAAGCATACCCGGTCAGATCAGTCCAGAACTGTTTGACTTTGGCAAAGGGAACCCGGTAGTCCACGTTGAGAAGCACACTCTGGGCCTGAATGCGCGGTCCATACTGTACAGGGGCATCGACCCCGGCGGGGAACTGGCCCGTCTGCACACAGCCACTGGCGCATTGATGAGCCATTACCTGGTGTTCTTCCACCCATAGTCGGGGCTGGGGCAGGTCAAACACCTGCCGACGTGCTACGACTCGTCCTTCACTCGCAAAAGGTAGTCCGCATTGCTGGCATTGGGTAGGCTGGTGAGCATGAATGAGATCGGGGTACTCAACGAAGTGGAGTGTTTTGCCGGGATGTCCGGGCTGCCCCCCTGGTTTTTACCTGTTGCTTTAGGTAAAGCGGGCTTGATAGGGGGCGGCCCGCGAAAGGGGCTTTTTGGCCAGCCCATCGGACGAAGGTGGCTTACTGGAGTTGGGCGAGTTTTGCGCCAATCGTGCCGTCAAGTCAGCAATCACGGCTTTCAGGGCTGCAATTTCTTCTTGTTGTGCCAGTATTAGGGCTTTGAGTTGCGCTATGTCGTCGGTCTCTACCACAGAAAATTGTCAGCAAATTTCGTACCTAAACAGTTACGAAAAGTCAATTGAAGAAAAACTGACTTCACCGTCATACGCTTTGTAACCCATATATTTTCTTAATTAGCTCATTACCAAACAGCTTCACTCCTTTTTCAACTGCCTGATGTCTTTGATCAGTTGCTCGGCCTCAAGTTGAAGGGTTCCGTTGAAAATGCCCCTGATACGCCGGTTTTTGTCGATGAGCAGTACGTGTTCGGTGTGCATGAACTCGGTGCTGTCTTTAGTAAAGCCCAAGTCTTCCTCGGCGAAATACGACTGACGGGCCAGGGTGTAAATAGCGGCTTTGTTACCCGTTAGCAGATGCCAGTTGGGCGAGTCGATGCCTTTGGCAACAGCAAATTTTTTTAACCGGGCCACATCGTCAATCCAAGGCGTAACGCTGTAGGAGAGAATTATTATACTGGTATCATTTCGGAAGGCATCCTGCACTAATTTCAGATGTTTCGTCATGACGGGGCAAATGCTGCCACAACTGGTAAAAATGAAGTTGGCCACGTGAATTTTACCGGCCATATTCTTCTCAGTAATGAGTTGCCCATTCTGATCGGTGAACGCGAATGGGCTGATGGTATGACTGATTTTTCGAGCGACATCCTGCTGATTAGCCACAAACAGCGGGGTGAAATCGGGGGTATTGTAGTAAGGCAGTGGGTGGGTCGTTTCGGCAGGTTTCCCTGTACAGGCAAGCAGGAGCAGGATCCATACCAGACTACTGCCTGAACACACTATCCGACACGTTGACGCAGTTTTTAGTACCCAGCAACCCGTAGCGTCTACCGTCGATAATGGTGTAGTTGGCCCGCACTTTTCCGTCGTTGTAGAATAACTTCTGCGTCCCTTCTTCATGGCCTTTGTGATAGTTCATTTCCTGTATTAAAACCCCCTTTTCGTTCCATTCCCGGCAGGTTCCTTCGTACTCATCCTGGCTGAACTGGTACTGGAGTTGTTGCTGTCCATTCGGCCACCAGGCCACATACTCGCCCATTTTCTGGCCCCTGTTGTAGACGCGTTGCTCCCGCAGGTTGCCACCGGGGTAATACTGTTTCCAGATGCCGTGTTGGCGGCCTTCCCGATAGCCTGCCCGTTCGGCGGTGTCGGCAGTAGCGGGAAAGAGGGAAAAAGCGGTTCCGGTAAACGGTTTATCGGCCAGAAAAACAATATCGTTTACCAACCGCAAACGGGAATCTTCCCGGTTGAGCGATACCATGCCTGTCTGGTGAGCAGGTGACGAACACGCGGCCAGGAACAGCAGAAAGAGCCAGTGACTACCGGGAAACCGTACCGGCGGTACCGTAAAAGCCGTTGCCATTGATGTAGGGGTCCGCATCCGTAATGTGGTAGTGATAAATGCCGTTGGGGTAATCGGGGGTGGCGCTGGTGTGGCCATGGTACGCATCCAGCATGGCATTGGTGACGGTGGCGTTGTTTTCCTGCGGACCGTAAACCGGGAAACCATCGAGCAAAAAGCCCAGCAGTGCTGACTTTGACGCTTTTACGGTGGTGAGGTACAGGGGCTCCACATGGTAATGGTATTGGCCCGTTTGCTGCGGGTGGCCCCAGTACTGGTCAAAACTGGTGACTTCGTTGGTCAGCGGCTGATTCGGCCCGGCGTATTGGTTGAAGATAGCCACACCATTCAGCGCAACGCCAATTGGCCCTAACGGCGTAGCGGTATGATTGGCAGCTACGGCTGGTTTCAGCGGAATTTTGAACGTCAGCGACTGCGTAGCAATAGCATTCGGGTTCTTGGCGAATGTGTACCCGCCGAAGGTCTTGCCGTTGAAATTCTCGTACAGGCTGTTCGAGGTGGCGTAGTAAACGCTTTTGTGATCAGGCACACCCGTCGATTTAATGGTGATGTAGGTACCATCGGAGGTAATGCTGGTAGCACCGTACAGTTTTTTGTAAACGTCCGGCACCATTGTATCCGTGGTAGCGGGCGTGATGGTGGCGTCTTCACTACTTTTCGAGCAGCAAAAAAGCACCGAAACAATGATAATACTGGTGAGTAACAGGGGTGGTCTGCTCATAATCATACGGGTAAACGTAGTTTAAAATGGATGAATTATCGGCCCATCGGCGGCCTTTTACCAACAGCGAAATAGTCCGCCAGTGAAGTGGTCAGGTCGTTGAATTTATCTTTCTGGTCGGGTGTGCAGAGGCTCTTCAAGGCCATAAAATGAGTATAATGCGCTGTTTCAACCTGCCGCTGCAACGCCCCTAAACGGCTTATGAAGAAATCTTCACGGGGTTCGCTGTCGCTGGCCAGCGTTGCATACAGGTTGTTTTTTGTTTTCCGTATTTCATCATTCAGTCGCCTGATTTCTGCCTGATGCTCCGTAATCAACGCGTCATAGCGTACGGTTTGCACCTCGGTTAAACCCAGCTTCTCGATAATCACGTTCCTGGGGCCATCCTGCCTCTCGTGGGGCGGGGGGCCTGGCTTTCTCAACACCAGAAAAGCGATGAGGCCCAGGTTTACTGCTAACAGACCTACCACCGCCAAAGTCAGCATCGTTACCTTACTCATGGTAGAAATCGTTATTGGTGGATAACTGCATAGCACTCACCACATCGGAAACACTGCTTTTCCGCTTCGTATTGGTTGCCGTGAGTAGTACGCCCATATTTAGTGCCAGTACCAGCACAGCACCTAAGGAAAATCCCCAGGCCCATTGCCGGGGTGCCGGGGCTTCGGTCAGCGCGTCGATTCGGCTTTGGATACGGGTGTACAGGAAGGGTGGAGCATCCACCTGCCTGATTTTTTTTAGTTCGTTTAGCTGGTCATCTGCGTTCATGGTCTGGTGCTGTGTTTTGTTGTACGAGATGAAAATCAAAATCCTTCGGTACGTCCTGCTTTTTTTGAGAAATTCTCTTTGGCCCGCTGTAGTAACGACTCTATAGCCTTGGGGCTCAGCTGCATAATGTCAGCTACTTCCTTTATGGAGCGATCTTCTATTTTGGTCAGAATCAGTGCTGTCCGCTGATTGTCGGGCAGGGTGTCGATAAGGGCAAACAGGCGTTGTATGGCCTCTTTGTTTTCGAGGGCCACGCCGGGGTGGTCGAAATGGGCGGCTCCGGCAAGAGGTTCACCGGTATCATCGGCGAAAAGGCTGGTCAAAAAGCCAAACCGTTTTTTGGCTTTGCGGCTTTTGATAACGTCGAGACAGTGGTTGATGGAAATCTGGTACACCCAGGTTTTCAGCGACGAGCGTTCTGGACTGTAATCCCCCAAACGCTGATAAACCTTCACGAACACCTCCTGAGTAATATCCTCGGCATCTTCCTGATTGTGCAGGTAGCTTAGAGCCAAGTTATAAACAAGATTTTTGAAGTCACTGTAGATCGTCTCGAACGGGGGCATAGCTACGTCACGACCGATTTGGGTACGTAAGTGTCAACAACTGGCTGATGACTATCGAGTCTGACTCGTTCGGGTCGTGCTAACCCTAAGTGAAGCAGTCAGGCCGCACCAAATCTAT
>JACMPG010000273.1 GCA_014377625.1 Spirosoma sp. | reverse complement strand
TTGTTAATGGCTGAAATCAGTGCTTGGCAAACGAAGCGAAATACCAAAGGAGCCAAGGCTAAGTGGCAGTTTACAGCCAAAGATGCCCGCATTAAACTACATAAACTATACCCGACTACTTAATCTTTAAGCAACACTAGCACGTTGCAGCCGATATGTATTACCTGTTCTTTCACTAACCTAAATTTCTTACCACTATGTTAAAAGAATTCCGTTTGTTCATCGCCCAGGGTAACGTACTCGACCTGGCCGTGGGCATTGTGATTGGTTCCGCCTTCGGTAAAATTATCACCTCGCTGGTTGAGGATATTCTCAATCCAATTATTGGTCTCGTACTGGGTGGCGTTGACTTTAGTATGATGAAAATCGTGTTGAAAGAAGCCGTTGGAACCCAACCCGAAGTGGCCATCATGTACGGTAATTTCCTGAACACGCTGATTCAGTTCCTGCTCATTGGGTGGGTCATTTTTATGGTCGTGAAAGCGGCTAATCGTGCCCGCTTGTCTGACTCAATGGCTCCGAAGGAATAAGGAATTCCAACAGGAAAAGTAGAATCAGAAGCCTTCCGACTATTCGGGAGGCTTTTTTTATGCGTTATTTTGCAGTTGGTAAAGCAGGGGCTATGGCAGCAAACGAATTGGTTATTTTGGGTGGGGGCGAAAGCGGAGTAGGAGCGGCCCTGCTGGCACAGGCTAAAGGCATCGCCGTGTTTCTCTCTGACGGAGGAAAACTCAAAGATAGCTATCGTACTACGCTTCAAAATGCCGGGATCTCGTTTGAGGAAGGACAACATACCGAGTCGCGTATTCTGGCCGCTGCCGAGGTTGTCAAAAGCCCCGGTATTCCGGCTACGGTGCCGCTGGTGCAAAAACTGCACGCTAAGATGACACCGGTTATTTCAGAAATTGAATTTGCTGCCCGCTACACCAGAGCAACGCTAATTGGCATCACGGGCAGCAATGGGAAAACCACTACTACGCTCCTGACGTATCATCTGCTGAAAGCTGCCGGGCTGAACGTTGGTTTAGCCGGCAACATAGGTGACAGTTTTGCGGCTCAGGTCATTGTCGATCAGTTTGCGTATTACGTGCTGGAGCTGAGTAGTTTTCAACTCGATGATATGTACAGTACACACCTCGATGTGATGGTACTGCTGAACATTACGCCCGATCATCTCGACCGATACGGCTACGTCTTTCAAAATTACGTTGATTCAAAATTCAGGATTCTGCAAAACGCCCTGCCCGATGATCCGTTCATTTACTTCGCCGAAAACCAGCCAATTCTGGATGAACTGGCAAAGCGAAATCCGGACGTTATGCGATTGCCCATCTCGCTCGAAACACAACCGGACGTGGGTGGTTACCTGAGTGATGGCGTACTGACAGCTACTCAAAACGGGCAGACATTCGCGGTGGCGCAGGCTAAAACAACCCTGACCGGGCCACATAACGCTATTAATTCGCTGGCGGCTGTGCTGGTGGCTCAGGCAATTGGCGTCACGAACGATGCTATTGCCGAAGGGTTACAAACCTTCACTAATGCCCCGCACCGCATGGAACCGGTGGGTACGATTAATGACGTTCGGTTTATTAATGACTCAAAAGCCACCAATGTCGATTCAGTGTTTTACGCTCTGTCGAGCATGAACGCGCCCACGGTCTGGATTGCGGGCGGACTGGATAAAGGCAACGACTACAGTCAGTTAGATGAGGTAGTGAAGCATAAGGTAAAAGCACTGGTTTGTCTCGGCGCGGATAATCATAAATTGATGGATTACTTCCGGTCAACTATTCCGTCTATCTGTGAAACGCAGGACGTAAATGAAGCCGTTCGGATGAGTCTGGACCTGGCCCAACCCGGCGAGGTAGTCCTGCTTTCGCCCGCCTGTGCCAGTTTCGACCTGTTCAAAGGCTATGAAGACCGTGGGAGACAGTTTAAGGAAGCAGTAACTGGAATGATGAATTATAAATGATGAATGCATTGTCACCAGGTGGTCCTGCGACAGCCCTGCTTCGGCGGACCGATTCATCATTTATAATTCACTATTCATAATTTAAAAACACGTGGCTATTCGCGAGTGGGTTCAGACGAGTTTGAAGGGCGACCGCCAGATCTGGTGGATCGTGATGTATTTGTCCATCATGAGTGTTCTGGTCGTGTATAGTGCTACTGGAACGAAGGCATTTCGGGAGCTTGATGGCAATACGGAAGTGTTTTTGCTCAAGCACGGCTCGCTATTGCTGGTAGGGCTGGCCTGCACGTATTTTGCGCATAAAATCAACTACGTACACTTTGCCCGACTGTCGAAGTTTGGCCTGTGGTTATCCGTTCCGCTGCTACTGTGGGCCTTTTTCAAAGGAACGGCCATCAACGACGCATCACGTTGGGTCACGATTCCAATCATCAACCAGACGTTTCAACCCTCCGATTTAGCCAAGCTCGCCCTGATCTCGAACCTGGCGGCCATGCTTGCCAAGCGGCAGCGGTTCATGAGCGATCCAACCGTTTTATTCAATATCATTTTCTGGATTGGCCTGATCTGCTCACTTATTATCTTGACCAATACCTCAACCGCTTTGTTGCTGGGCTTCACCTGTTTTCTGCTGATGTACATTGGCCGGGTGCCTGTGCGGTATTTAGTTTACATGGTGGGTTTCTGCGTTTTGTTTGGCGGTACTGCGCTGCTCTTCGGCGAACGTTATGGTACGGCCTCGAACCGAATCAAAAGTTATATGGACACCGAAACCATCGTTTATCAGGTCGAGCAGTCGTACATCGCCCTGGCCAATGGTGGACTTACGGGTCAGGGTCCTGGTAACAGCCACCAGCGCAATACGCTTCCCAATCCATTTTCTGACTTTATCTACGCTATTATCGTGGAGGAATATGGCCTGCTGCTGGGTGGTATTCCGGTGGTGTTGGCCTACCTGTGGTTTCTTTGGCGAGGTATGAAAACTCTTCAGAAAGCCTCCCGACCTTTTGGGGGGCTACTATCGGCAGGGCTGACGTTCAGCATTGTGTTTCAGGCATTTGCCAGCATCTGTGTGGCCATTGGGCTGGCTCCCGTTACGGGGCAGCCGCTACCCTTACTCAGTATGGGTGGTACGTCGCTGATATTTACCGGCCTGGCCATCGGCATTGTGCTAAGCGTAAGCCGCGAAGAAGTGGACGAAAGCAAAATATGAAATACATCATCAGCGGGGGCGGCACGGGTGGGCATATCTACCCGGCCATCGCCATTGCCAACGAACTGAAAATCCTTGACTCTGCCGCAGAAATTCTGTTTGTGGGGGCCGAGGGTAAGATGGAAATGGAGAAGGTACCCCGTGCCGGTTACGCCATTGAGGGCTTGCCGGTGGTGGGCATCCGGCGCGAACTGACGCTGGCAAATCTGGCCTTTCCGTTTAAACTGGGGCAGAGCCTGTGGCGGGCGCGGCAAATTGTGCGCGACTTCCAGCCCGATGTGGCAGTAGGCGTAGGTGGCTATGCCAGTGGCCCTACGTTGCTGGCTGCATCAATGGCGGGCGTACCAACACTCATTCAGGAACAAAACTCATACGCCGGGCTGACCAACAAAGTGCTGGCCCGCTGGGCAAAACGGATCTGCGTGGCTTATCCCGGTATGGACGCTTTCTTCCCGGCTGACAAAATCCGGCTGACGGGCAATCCCGTCCGTACCGATATTCAGTTTGCCGATCAGCAGGTGGCAGCCGGGCGTTCGTTGTTTGGCCTGTCTCCTGAGCGGAAAACGCTGCTCGTTATTGGCGGTAGTCAGGGGGCGCGAACCCTCAACGAAACCATGGAAACGGGCCTGGCGAAGTTTGCCGATGCGGGTATACAGGTGATCTGGCAAACTGGCCCGGCGTTTATTGACCGGGCGCGAACGGCCATCTCGGCAACGGGATCACTCTTAGTACAGGCGCATGACTTCATCTATGAGATGGACAAAGCCTATGCTGTGGCCGCCGTAGTAGTGAGCCGGGCGGGAGCCTTATCCGTGTCGGAACTGTGTCTGGTGGGCCGACCGGCGGTACTCGTGCCGTTTCCGGCGGCTACCGAAGACCATCAGACCAAAAATGCAATGGCCCTGGTGAACCGGAACGCGGCCCTGCTGGTACGCGATCAGGATGCCCGTGCCACCCTCGTACAAACCGCACTCGATCTGCTCAGCAATCCAGCCAAACAGCAGGAGCTACGAACGCAAATAAAACAACTCGCTAAACCCACTGCCGCCCGCGACATTGCGGAAGAGGTATTGAAATTGACAAAATGACTTTATCAGACTACAAATACATCTACTTTCTGGGCATTGGTGGTATTGGCATGAGTGCGCTGGCCCGCTGGTTTCAGGTAAATGGCTACGCCGTGGCGGGTTACGACAAAACGCCTACGGCTCTGACCAATGCACTACAGGCCGAAGGTGCGGTTGTTCATTTTGCCGAAGACGTACAGCAGATACCAACTCTGTTTCGCGAGAATCCGGGGCAGACACTGGTGGTCTATACGCCCGCCGTGCCGAAAACTCATGCTGAGTACGTTTATCTGACTGAAAACGGGTTTACCCTGCAAAAACGGGCACAGGTGCTGGGTTTGCTGGCGGGGCAGATGAAAACAGTGGCGGTGGCCGGTACGCACGGTAAAACCACAACGTCTTCGATGGTGGCACATATCCTGCGCGATGCGGGCGTTAACTGCGCGGCTTTTCTGGGGGGCATTGCCAATAATTACAACACCAATTTTCTGCTCAACCAGCCTGCCGACGATCTGAGCGAGGTTGTTTGCGTGGTTGAAGCCGACGAGTTCGACCGTTCGTTCCTGACCCTGTTTCCGCACGTAGCTATTGTTACCTCAACCGACGCCGACCACCTCGACATTTACGGAGCGCACGATGCCATCCTGGATTCGTTTGGTCAGTTTGTGAGCCAGATCGATGGCGATGGCCTGCTATTGATGAAAGCCGGGCTGACGCTGGCCGATAAAACCCGCGCTACCGTCCGGCCCTATTCGCTGGAGTCCGGCGACTATCATGCTCAGAATCTGCGCATCGAAAACGCGACGTTTACGTTCGATCTGGTTTATCCCGTTGGGGTTATTGCTGATATTGAACTGATGCTGCCCGGCTTTCATAATGTCGAAAACGCGGTAGCGGCTGGGGCGGCTGCGCTGGCAGTAGGCGTTTCGCCCGAGGCTGTCCGGGCCGGGCTGAACAGCTACCGGGGGGTGCGTCGGCGGTTCGAGTACGTGCTGAAAACCGCCCGGGCCGTATTGATCGACGATTATGCGCACCACCCCGCAGAAGTGCGGGCGTTTTTGTCATCGGTAAAAGCACTTTACCCTGATCAGGAAGTGACGGCTATTTTTCAGCCGCACCTCTTTAGCCGTACCCGCGATTTTGCCGCTGGTTTTGCCGAAAGTTTATCCCTGGCCGATCACGTTATTCTGCTCGACATTTATCCAGCCCGTGAATTACCCATCGAGGGGGTGACGTCAGAACTTATTTTAGGGGCTGTTCAGTCGAAAACAAAACAGATAAGCACCAAAGCCGACCTGCCCGGCGTTGTGCGAAAACACCACCCTTCAATACTTGTTACTATTGGAGCAGGTGACATTGATCAGCTTCTTCCCGTCTTAGAAGCAGCTCTTACATACCAATAGATAAAAATACCTGAATAATGACTTAGCTAATACACTAATGTTGTCTACCTTTAAATCAACCAAAAAAAGCCTGTACGCGGCTGGATTGCTTGTTGCAACGCTGGGTCTGATTGCCTTCACCGAAGTGAGGCAGGAACAGAAGCGGGTTCAGGCAGTGATGATTCGACTCAATCAGGTGGACGGACATCAGTTTCTGACTCGCCGTGACGTGACGGGCTACCTTACCAACGACGGAGCCGATCCGGTGATTGGAAAGGATTATAGTGAGGTTGATTTTGGTCAGTTGGAAGAAAGACTACGGCAGCACGGGCTGGTACGAACGTGTCAGGTCTCCCGCGATTTAACGGGAAATCTGCTTGTTCAGATTGAGCAGCCGAAGCCTGTAGCCCGGCTGATGACAAACACTGAAGGCCAGGTAGGCGGGCAGTATGTGAGCGAAGAAGGGCGGTTCTTTCCAGTATCAATGAATTACACGGCGCGGGTGCCAATTTTAACCGGGCCGTATTTTAAACAGAATCGTTCACTGGCCAATGAGCGAAACCAACCCCTGCTCGATCTGCTCCGGCGCATTCAGAGCGATACGTTCTGGCGGGCGCAGATCACCGAGCTGTCGGTGGACGAAGCGGGGGAGGTAACGTTGTGGCCGCAGATGGGCAACCACCGGATCGAGTTTGGTTCGCCAACCGATCTGGAGGCTAAATTTAAGAAACTGAAACTAATTTATACGGACGTTTTACCGGCTAAGGGATGGGATCGCTACAGCCGGATCAGCGTTCAGTATCGTAACCAAATTGTGTGCGAATGACAACGCAGGGAAAGGACGAACATATAGTGGTAGGCCTGGACATTGGCAGCACCAAAGTGTGCGCCGTGGCCGGTCGATTGGTAACGAATAGTCGTGATCAGGAAACACTCGAAGTCCTGGGTGTGGGCGAAATACCCCTGGCCGATGGCGTTACCAAAGGCTCTGTGGTGAACGTAAATAATACGGTCAACGCCATCCGCAGGGCTATAGCTGAAGTGTCCAGCCAGTCGAAACTCGACATCGAAACGGTGAACGTCAGCTTTAGCGGGTCGCACGTTAACTCGATCAAGGCGGCTGGCAACATTACGCGTTCGTCGCCCAGCGATGAAGTGCAGATGGAAGATATTGACCGGCTGCTGAGCGATATGTATCGCAACCGCACGTCGATTCCTGCCGACACGGCCATCATGCACGTGTTGCCCATGAACTTCACCGTCGATAACGAAACGAATATTGACCAGCCTGTAGGGCGGAATGGGGTAAAATTAGGGGCTGACTTTCAGTTGATTACCGCGCTGGGTAGCGCCATTCGTAACGTAAATAAGTGCATCAGCCGCAACAACCTCGAAAGTGAAACCATGATGCTGTCGGCACTGGCGTCAGGGTTGGCCGTGCTGACCGATGAGGAAAAATACGCTGGCGTTGTGGTGGTCGATATTGGCGGAGGTACCACCGAGCTGGCCATTTATTACCGCAACGTTCTGCGGCACGTAGCGGTATTTCCGTGGGCAGGCAACAGCCTCACGGCCGACATTCAGGCGGGTTGCAAGGTATTACCCACTCAGGCCGAGCAGCTGAAACGCCGATTTGGCAGTGCCAGCCCGAACGAGTTTAATCTTAACGAGGTGGTGGCGGTACCTGGCCTGAGTAATCGCAAGCCGAAAGACGTTTTGCTGAAAAACGTAGCGGTCATCATGGAGGATCGTCTGCGCGAAATTGCCGCGCTGGTGCAGGTCGAGATCATAAAGTCCGGTTATGACGGCAAACTGCTGGGGGGCATTGTACTCACGGGAGGAACGGCTATGACGCCGGGCATCGAACACGTCTTTAGCCGGGTAACGGGCATTGAAGAAGTCCGGGTTGGTTACCCCGAGCACCTCGAACCCAATGGACGGGCCGACTTAGTGGGCGAACCCGCCTTTGCCACGGCCGTCGGTCTGGTCTGGGCAGGTTACAAAACTATTGACCACCGTATTCCGTTCATTAGCGATCCGAGTCGGGCTGTACAAACCAGCGAGGAATCGATGACGCCCCGACCTGCCACAAATTACACACCTGCCACACCACCCACGCGGGAGAAGGAAAAAACGGAAAAACCCGTCGTAAGTGAGCCTGAGGAGACGGGTCTGCTGGGCTGGCTTCGTAAGTTGACCCGACCCATTCGCGGGAGTGAAATTGAACCCTATTAATAACCTGAAAAGGACAACCGGCTCCGCGCCGGTTCATTTGCATTCAGACATATCTTTACCAGTACACCGACACCACACAATCAATACTATGCTGAGCCAGGGATACCGATATGACAATACGCCAGAAGAAACGCCAACCATTATTAAAGTGGTGGGCGTAGGGGGTATGGGTGGCAATGCCGTGAAGCATATGCACGACCTGAAAATGAAGGACGTGGATTTTGCGGTCTGTAACACCGACCGGCAGGCACTTATGAAAAACCCAATTCGCAATAAGCTGCAGTTGGGCGATGGGTTGGGTGCCGGTACGGAGGCCAAAGCGGGCGAAGATGCCGCCCGGGCCAGTATTGACGAGATTCGGAATCTGCTGGCCCCACCCACCAAAATGGTATTCATTACGGCGGGTATGGGGGGCGGTACGGGTACGGGTGCGGCTCCGGTAGTAGCTGAGGTGGCCCGTGAAATGGGGCTGCTGACCGTAGCCGTTGTTACGGCTCCGTACTATTTTGAAGGTACAGACAAGAAAGATCAGGCCCGGGAAGGCATCGAGAAGCTCAAGAAAAGCTGCGACACGGTACTGGTAGTGCTGAACGATAAACTGGCCGAACTATACAGCGAACTGACCTGGACCGATGCCTACGCCCACGCCGACGACGTACTGGCCAATGCCGTGAAAAGTATTGCTGAGATTATCACGACGCAAGGCGATATCAACGCAGACTTTGCCGACGTAAAGAAAGTACTCGAAAACGCCGGGCAGTCAGTAATGGGTTCTGCCGAAGCGGGTGGCGACGACCGTGCGCTGGATGCTATTGAAGCCGCTCTGAACTCACCCCTCCTCAACGATCACGATATTCGGGGTGCCAAGCGGATTTTGCTCACCATCTCATCGAGTAAGGAACACGCCATGCTCCTGCGCGAGCAGATGGCCATTTCGGAACACGTAGCGCAGAAAATTCAGACCGAAGCCCGGATGTTCAAGTTCGGTGCTATTACAGACGAAAAGTTGGGCGACAAATTGCGGGTAACGGTCATTGCCGCTGGTTTTGAGGGTACTACCAAACTGATGGACCAGCTCAAAACCCCGCACGACTCAGGGGCTGTTGAGCTACCGATACTCATACATGAGGTTGTAACAGACGAGACAGCCCTGTCTGCCGACCAGGAACAGGATATGATTTCGGCTGAGAAAGAGCCGGTTGTTGTCAGCCATGACGTGCTGACCGAAGAACCGACCGCCGATGCGGCCCGGCATTTGAACGGGAAAGAAATGACGCCAACCAGCTACCAGGGAACAACCATAGTTGGGCCTGATCTGGAACGGGGGGCGCGCCAAAACCATCCCTATACCGATGGGGGTGTTTTGATGGTCGATGAAGAGGACCGCCCTGATGACAGCGAACTGATTGAAAAAATGCTGACGGCTTTTCAGGCCGGGCATTACACCGCTGCCGAACTTGACCGCCCTGCGTTTGAGCGTAACAAGTCGATGCTGTACGCCATGCCCATGCTGCCCGAACACGAGTTTATCCGCTCAAACCTGAATGACCGGGGTTAATCAGTTTCATCTGTTTTATACCACGAACGCCCGGCCCTGTACCATTACAGAGCCGTACGTTTTGCTTTGGATAATCTATGCTACTGCCGGATGCCCACCAGATTCAGGATGAAAGCATACTCCAGCGCAATTTCTTTGAGAGCCTGGAACCGGCCTGACGCACCCCCGTGACCGGCTTCCATATTCGTGTGCAGCAGCAACTGCGTTTCCTCGCCGGAATTATCGTCGGTTTTCATGGTGCGCAGTTTGGCCACCCACTTGGCAGGTTCCCAGTATTGCACCTGAGAGTCGTGCAGGCCGGTGGTAACGAGCAGGTTGGGGTAGCCTTGCCGCGTTACGTTGTCGTAGGGGGAGTACGATTTCATGTAGTCATAATAGACTTTCTGCTTTGGATTACCCCACTCCTCAAATTCGCCGGTGGTGAGCGGGATGGTTTCGTCCAGCATCGTCGTTACGACATCCACGAACGGTACGGCGGCTACCACGCCCCGGTATAGTTGCGGAGCCTGATTGATGACCGCGCCCATGAGCAGACCGCCCGCACTGCCGCCCATGGCAAAGAGCTTGTTGGCGGCCGTGTACTTCTTCTCGATCAGGTATTTCGATACGTCGATGAAGTCGTTAAAGGTGTTCTGTTTCTTCAGCATCTTTCCGTCTTCGTACCATTTTCGCCCCATTTCCTGCCCACCCCGGATGTGTGCCAGCGCGAACACGAAGCCCCGGTCCAGCAGACTCAGCCGCGTACTGCTAAAGCCCGGCTCAATGTTGATACCGTAAGACCCGTAAGCGTATTGCAGCAATGGGGCTGCCGTTCGTGGCCCGGACCCATCTTTTTTCGTGCCTTTCCGGTACACCAGCGACACGGGGACTTTCGCGCCATCGCGGGCTGTCACGAATACCCGTTCCGACTTGTAGTTGGCTGGGTCGAAGCCGCCCAAAACGGCCTGCTGCTTCATCAGCGTAGCGGTTTGGGTATCCATGTTGTAATCATACGTCGAACTGGGCGTGGTCAGCGAGGCATAGCCATAGCGCAGGACGTTGGTGTTAAAGTCAGGATTATAGGCAATGCCCGCTACGTAGGCCGGGTCCTGAAAGGGCAGGTAGTAATCGTCGTTTGCCGGGTGGCCGGTTTTGTGTTGCTTCAGCACCCGGATGTTGGTCAGGCCCGCTTTACGCTCGCCCAGCACGAGATGGTTCACAAACACATCCATGTTGGCCAGATATACGTCGGCCCGGTGCGGGATGACCTCTTTCCAGTTGGCCCGGTCCGTTGTTTTGCCTTCGGCAAATTCCATCAGCCGGAAGTTTTCGGCCTGCCAGTTGGTGCGAACGTAGAATTTGTTCTGGTAATGAACCAGGTCGTACTCGTGGCCTTTCTGACGGGGCAGGAACACCGTAAACGCGCCGGTTGGGTTGGTGGCCTCCAGCAATCGCGACTCGGTAGCCACGCCGTTGTGGTCGACGCTGATGATGATGTACTTCTTCGACTTGCTACGTTCCAGACCCATGTAAAACTGGTTATCGGGTTCTTCATAGACCAGCGCGTCCTTTGCGGGGTCGGTGCCAAGTACGTGTCGGAATACCTGATAGCCGAGCAGGGTTTGCGGGTCTTTTTTGATGTAAAAGAATGTTTTGTTGTCAGCCGCCCAAGCCAGGCTGCCCGCTTCGGTATTCGGGATAACTTCGGGGTATATCTTGCCCGTTTTCAGATTCTTGATCCGCAGCGTGTACAGTCGGCGGCTCACAGTGTCTTCGCAAAAAAGGGCCAGCTCGTTGTTGTCCGACACTTCGTAGCCGCCCAACTGGTAGTAGTTATGGCCTTTGGCCAGCGCGTTGCCGTCGAACATTACTTCTTCCACACCGCTCAGTGAGCCTTTTTTGCGGCAGTAAATCGGGTATTCGCCCCCCGTAACGTAGCGGGAGTAATAAAAGTAGTTGCCCTCTTTGTACGGCACTGATTCGTCCTGCTCTTTGATGCGGCCCTTCATCTCGGTAAACAGATTGTCTTTCAACTCCGCTACGGGCGCCAGCACCTGATCGACGTAGGTGTTTTCGGCATTGAGATAGGCAATGACATCGGGGTTTTCGCGGTCATTGAGGTAATAGTAATTATCCGTGCGGGTATCGCCGTGGGTGCTGATGGGGTGGGGTTTTATGGCGGCTTTGGGCGGCTTTGGGAGCGTTTGGGCGGGAGTCATGCCAGTAGAAATGGAGAGCGTGATGAGAAAGAGAACAGCGTTTTTCATACGAAAAGAGCCGCACCGATGGCGGTGCGGCCTGTTGGGTATCGGAGTTGTAAAAATACGCTAAAACCCCTATACAGTAACGACAACCATCTCGACGCGCCGGTTTTCTGGCCGTTCTTTCAGGCTGCGGTTTGTGTTGATGGGCCGCGATGGACCGTAGCCTACCGTGTCTATGCGGCCCGCGCCAATGCCTTTGCTGACCAGATACCGCTTCACCGCATTGACCCGGTTGCGCGACAGTTCTACATTGGCGTCGAAGTCGCCGACGGTATCGGTATGGCCTTCGAGCTTGATCTGTAGCCGGGGGTTGTTCTGCATGACCGTAACGAGCCGGTCGAGTTCGGGCGATGATTCTGATTTCAAATCGTATTTTGATGCATCGAAATAGATGTTTTTCAGGGTGAGTTTGGCTCCTACTTCAATTGGAACAAGGTCGAAATTGCGCGTTACGTTGACGCGGTTGGTGGCCAGTGTATCGGTTTGGCTGAAATAACCATTGGCCGAAACCGTCAGGGCATAGACGCCGCGCTGTACGTCGGAGATTTTATAGCTGCCGCTGGGTTGTACGCTCTGTACGGCCTCGGAGTTATTGCCGGTGGTTTCAGCTCCCGAAATAAGCTGATACGTCACCGTGGCCGCTACGGGTTTCTTTGTTTTGACGTTGCGCGTCACGCCGTTGATGGCCGCGCCTACCGAAGTTGGGTCGGGTGCAGCAGGTTCAGCTTTTGGCGCGGGCGAATCCACGCCGGGCGACGTGCGGGGCGTATAGCGCGGCTGTGTTGTTGGTTTAGGAATGGGCGTTGGGCGGGGTGTTCGCTGGGCGTAGGCGTCTTTCTTTTTCGGATTGGTAATGTGAACGCCCCAGAAATTGAAGCAGGTGATTTTAGACATTCCCTGCACGTAGTCTTTACACTCAAACAAATCGAAAACGATATAGCCGGGGTCGATACGCTCGAAGTACGCTACGAAGTCAACCCGTTCGCCGGGTGAAACAGGCCGACGGGTTTCGGGAGGGATATTCTCGGTTCTAATGAGTTTAAACGATTTCTCGCCCTGATTAACGTATAATCGGGCGTCAGGCTGAAAGCCAATGCTGCTGCCGTCATAGCCAGGCTGGGCGTTTCCTTTGCCGGGCATCGGGATTG
Organism: Spirosoma sp.; assembly: GCA_014377625.1. Taxonomy (GTDB): domain Bacteria; phylum Bacteroidota; class Bacteroidia; order Cytophagales; family Spirosomataceae; genus Spirosoma. Next base: position 2,726 of record JACMPG010000273.1, on the reverse strand, counting down.
GAATGGGCCACGATTGGCGATTGTCCTGGGGTTGTGGTACCTCTTTGCCCCGCTGAAACTTCATGTAAATAATGGTGTACTGCTCGGTTAGCTCAACCCGTTGAATACTCACGTCACGGTCATTGACGTCGTCAACGCGGGGGGCTACCGTTACGTATTGCGCCAATAATTGCGACAGGGATGCCAGCAGTAGGAATATGGAAAGTAAGAGCCGGTTCATAGTCATTGTCTTGAGAAGTGTTCTTCACTAAAACGTTGGACAACAGTCGGTAGTTTAGCGTTTAATGAACTGACCTGCATCGGCATACCAAAAACTGGTTGTGGCATTGCTCAGGGGGCGGAACGTAATCAAATCAAAGACTTTGGTGCCAGTTGGGGAGCCGGAAATACTCGTGACCGACACGGCCTGTTTGTCGGCTAACCAGGTGAGCGGTTTTCCAGGCTGGCAGACCTCCGGTTTCGCAGCCGACGCCAGTAAAAAATACGCTGTACCCGTGCCAAATACCGTAGCCTGACCGTTGGGTAACACGCAGACGGCGGTACGTTCATCCACACCGATGCCACGCGGTTGTCCGCCCAGCCCGGTAGCCGTCCTGGCCAGAAACGTTAGGTGCCGCCCCTCGCGGTTGCGGTTGGTATAATGCTGATCGGTGACGGTATTGGCTAACAGAGGTTGTTGTAGAAAATTGTTCAGTCCGAGCGTAATGGCTGGGTTGTATGGGTTGGCTAAGGCCTCGTCAGTCGTGACTGAGCCATTAAGAGCCGAATAATAGACCTGCCCCAGAATGGCACAGCCCGCGCTGGTGCCGCCCAGCACGGCTCCCACCCGGATGCGTTCGTTGATCGCAGTGGCCAGGGGCGTATCCCGGTAAAAATTGACGTAGTTGGCCTGGTCGCCCCCTGCAAAGAAGATGGCTTCCGCTCCGCGTACCTTCCGCAGTACAGCGGCATTGTTGGATAGTGTACGAGAGTTGAGTAGCAGTGTCTCCACCGAGTTGACCCGTACACCGAGCTGACGAAACAGATAATCGTTGTAGCCATCGCTGCCCGACGCCCGGATAATCAGTACGTCGCCCCCGTTGGCCCGTTGCAGTAGCCAGTGCATGGCTTCGTCTACGTCAGTACCACCTCCGGCCAGTACTATGCCCCCCAGTGGTTGCGTCACAACGTCGGCGGTATCGCCCACTATCCAGGACGTAAACGCGGGTGGTTTTGGTGGAGCCTGATCGGGCAAATCCGGCTCCGATGAGCCACAGGCCGAGGACAGGCAGCAGATCAGAAAATACAGTGTAATTGATGTGATGCGTTTCATGGTATGCTGCGATCTGTTACATGAATAATAACCCCATTACAGGCAGTAGGTTGCTTTTTCTTAGTAATACAGATAAAATTTGGTGTTATCTCAGATTTTTACTCTTTAATTCTGTTTGTTTCAGGGATATCGCCTGTTCTAATCTTTTTTTAATCGCTTGGCAAGTCTTAATTTTGTGGCTCGGTTCACCAAACAAACTGTATACAATGAACAAACTATTACTATTCTGCCTGTCGCTGCTTTTGGTGACAGGACACATCGGGTACGCACAGACCCGCCAGGTTACAGGCCGGGTTATCACCGCCGACGATAACACCGGCCTTCCGGGTGTGTCGGTCAGTATCAAAGGCCGTACAGCCGGTACGCTCACCGACGCCAGCGGAAACTACTCGCTCAGTGTGGACAATAACGCCACGCTGGTGTTCAGTTTCATCGGCTTTGCCACCATCGAAGAGACGGTTGGTAACCGGTCAACGATCAACATTACGCTCCAGCCCGACACCCGGAACCTGAGCGAAGTGGTGGTAACAGGCTATGGCCAGCAAATTAAGCGTGACCTGACGGGCAATATTGCGCAGGTGAAAGCCAAAGATATTGAGAATATGCCCACACCCAGCGTTGACCAGGCATTGCAGGGTAAGGCTGCCGGGGTTTTTGTCAATTCAGGTGGCGGAAAATTGGGGCAGGGCGTAACCGTACGTGTGCGTGGTAACTCATCGATCAGCGCGAGCAGCCAACCGCTTTATGTGGTCGATGGCGTACCCATAACGAGTACGTCTCAGTCGAACTATGGTGGCGCAACGAACCCACTGGCCGACATCAACCCGAATGATATTGAATCGCTCGATATTCTGAAGGATGCTTCGGCGGGTGCCATCTACGGCGCACGGGCCGCCAATGGCGTGGTACTGATTACGACCAAACGTGGTAAATCAGGAAAAACCAGTGTGAGTCTCAATTACCAGATGGGTGAGGCCACGGCCGCGCGGCGTTTGCCGTTCCTGAATGCAGCCCAGTACGAGACATTCTACCGTCAGGCGGCCGCTTACGTGGATGCACTGGACAAGATTCCGATCGATGACCCAAATTCCAATACCCAATACCTGTTCGGCCCCGGCGGGTTTCTGGAGTACTACAGCTACGGTACATACGGCACGCCCAAACAAGGGGACTACAACTGGCAGGAGAACGCCTTTCAGAAAGGCCCGATGCAGCAGTTGGATCTCCAGATGAGCGGTGGTAATGAGAAAACGAAGTTCTTTATGTCGGGTCAGTATCTGAACCAGACGGGTACGCTGATTGGCAACAAACTTCAGCGCTTTTCGGGACGCATGAATGTAGACCACCAGGCTAATAACTGGCTTACGCTTGGCTTGTCGATGAGCCTCGCCCGTTCAGACAACTTCCGCCTGCC
>JACMPG010000272.1 GCA_014377625.1 Spirosoma sp. | reverse complement strand
TCGGCTTGGCAGGACTTCCTGCACCCATCCGAGGCTACCAACAGCGATTTGGTGTGTCCCCGCATTTTGCACCAATGCTCGACCGTGCCAAACCCCGTACTGCTCAGCAGCACGACCAGAGCCAGTGAGCAGCAAAGAAAACGGGTCAGGTGAGTGGTTGGCATGAGTTTCATTGCAACAGTCACAAATGTAACGGGGACACCAGAGGGATCAATTACAGGATTAAGTAAAGCCTTTACAAAATTTGCGGAAAGGGAAGAGGGCTTGCTACCCGTCTTCTGTCCCAATCCGCCAAACCTGCCCGTAAAGACTTCGTTACTTTGAAGTTGTTTTGTGTAGTCCGGATAAGAGTATCCGGGCTACACAAAACAACTTCACCGTCTGGAATACTTACCGGTGAGACAGCATAGTCCATCAGAAAATAATCTATTTCGAACGTGGTTCAATCTTCGCCTTTCATGAATCAGCTACCAGGAACCATCCGGGCACTGTCGGAGTCGATGAACAGGGTCGCGTCGGCGTGGTTTCGCAAAATAGTGGATGGATACTTTTCCGAAATAGCATCCACCAACGTGTGCTGGATGGCTTCGGCTTTCTGAGCTGCCGGCACCATGCAGAACAGGTGGTGCGCCCGCAGCAGGGCTGGAATGGTTAGCGTCAGGGCATGGGTGGGTACCTGCTCCAGACGTTCAAAACACGCGTCGCCTACCTGCTGCATCCGACTCGTTAAATCAAGCTCCACCTGCTTGACCAGGGCAGGGTCGTTAAAGTCGGCCACGTGGGGGTCGTTGAAGGCAATGTGGCAGTTCTCACCGATACCCATGCAGGTAATATCGGTGGGGTATGCTTCAAGCAGGGCACCGTAACGCAGACATTCCTGCTGCGCATCGGGGGCATTGCCTTCCAGGTAAAACACCTGATGGATGGGTACTTTGTCGAAGAGTTGCTGTTTCAAATACCGCCCAAACGTTTGAGGGGCATTGGCGGGCAGACCAATGTATTCATCCATATGGAAGGCCCGAATCCGGGGCCAGTTGATGCCTGCTTGCTGAGCCAGCGCCGTCAGGAACTCGTTCTGCGAGGGTGCCGACGCAAAGATGATGTTGACAAAATCCTGCGTCTGCTGTAATGCCCGGATTTTATCCGCTGCGGTCAGGGCCGCCTGCCGGCCGAGTTCCTGTCGGTTTTCGACTACCTGAACCCGAAGCAGGTCAACGGTAAAGGTGCGGGTAGCGGGGGTTGCTGCTTTCATTACAATGCTGCTGTTGGTTGAGTTGAATAAATAAACTTTCCATGAACAAGTGTAGCCAAAACAGTTATGTTCTCATCGAAAATAACCAGGTCCGCATCTTTGCCGGGTGTCAGCGTCCCTTTACGGTTTTCCACACCCATAATCCGGGCGGGCGTAGTACTGGCCATCCTAACAGCATCTAAAAGTGATACGTCGGCCAGTTGTATCATATTTCGAACGAGTTGATTGGTGGTGGCCACGCTGCCCGCAAACGCGGAGCGGTCGGGTAGTTTGGCCACGCCATCTTCGACAATAACGGTCAGGCCATTTTTGAGCGATCCCAGCGTGCTTTCTCCTTCGGGCATACCGGCGGCCCGCATGGCATCGGTAATCAGGGCGGTGCGACCGGCCCCTTTGATTTTATACACCAGTTTGAGCAACGGCGCGGGCAGGTGTACCCCGTCGGTAATCAGTTCGACATCCATATCCAGCAGCAGGCAGCTTTCAATCACGCCCGCGTAGCGAAAGGCGTTCCGGCGCGTTACACCCGACATGGCCGAGTACAGGTGCGTAGCCAGCGAGTAGCCGTTTTCGTAGGCCGCGAGAACATCGTCATACACGGCATCGGTATGCGCTACGGCGGCCAGAATCCCTTTTTCGCGCAGCCGCCGACCGAAGGCGATGGCACCGGGAAGTTCGGGTGCGGCACTCCAGCGCACAATGGACGACGAATACCCCAGAATCTCCTCGTACTCGCGCGGGTCGGGGTTACGGATGTAGCGCGGGTCCTGCGCGCCCCGCTGACTCTGGGCAAAATACGGGCCTTCGAGATGCATGCCAAGGAACGTGGCGCCCCGGTGGTTGTTGCGGTGGGCCTGTTCGTACACGTCCAGGGTGTGCAGCAGGTCTTCTTTTTTGGCGGTCAGCGTGGTGGGTACCATCGCCGTTGTGCCGTAGCGGGCGTGAAGTTCGGCGATGGTCAGGAAAGCCGTTTCGGTGCCATCCATGAAGTCGTGCCCACCGCCCCCGTGCACGTGGATGTCGATGAAGCCGGGGGCTACGTAGTGTCCGCCCGCATCGAATTCAATGGCTCCCGGCACGTCCACATCCCGCTCGTGCACCCCCCGGATGCGGCCATCCTCCAGTACGAGGGTGCCACCCCGGATGTAGCGATGGGGCGTAATGAGGATGCCGTTTGTTATTTTCAGAAGGCCCATTTGCGAAGCTGATGCCCTTTTACGGCGTAAAAAACCAAATACAGATAGCAGGGGAGAAGTACCCAGTAGGCCGTTCGCAAATCGAAGCGATCCGCGAAGTAGCCGTAGAAAAGGGGTAATATGGCATTGCCGCACAGGCCCATAATCAGAATCGACGCGCCTACTTTGGTGAACCGCCCCAGACCGTCCAGGGCCAGCGGCCAGATACCCGCCCAAATCAGAGAATTGGCCAGCCCCAGCAGTACTACAAACCAGATGGATACGTCGGTAGTATGGCCCAGAAATACAAAAGCGCCCTGGGTAAAAATAATCAGCAGCGTAAAGGCAGTACCCAATAGCGTACAGATCCGCAGTGCATTCACCTGACTGATAAAACGGGGAATGGCGATGATGCCCAGTACGTAGCCACAAATGGTGCAAAAGAGTGTGTAGGAGGGAAACACTTTGGCTTCCAGCAAACTGATGCCCATTGACCCGGCGTAGCCAATAATGGTGTCGATGGCGATGACCTGCGTACCGACATGCAGGAAGATCGCCAACGCCCCCAGCACCAGATGCGGAAACTGGAAAATGCTGGTTTTCCCCGCATTGGCGGTGGCTACTTCGGGAGTTTCGCGTTCGGTATTTAGTTCAGGCAGGGGAGAACGGTATACCAGATAGCCCAGGATAAATAAAAAGACACCCAGCACAGAATAGGGCAGCATCACCCGCCGGATCAGTTCATCCAACGCGGCACCCCGCTCGGCAGGCCCCATCGTACCCAACTGCGCGAAGAGATCGGTATCGGTGGGGCGCAGGATAACAGCGGCAAAAACTAGTGGCGACAGAATACCGGCGGCTTTGTTGCAGATACCCATCAGGCTGATGCGCTGAGCGGCCCGTTGCTGCGGACCCAGCATGGTAATGTAAGGGTTGGCCGCCGTTTGCAGAATAGCCAGCCCAATGCCAATGGTAAAAAGCCCCATCAGAAAAATGCCGTAGGTGCGGGTTTGGGCAGCCGGGACAAAAATAAACGCGCCCAGGGCCATCGCCCAGAATCCAATCATCATCCCTTTTTTGAATCCTACCGCCTTAAGCAGGTACGACGCGGGCACCGACATGATGAAATAAGCGATGTAGAACGCAAAGGCCACTAAATACGCCTGAAAACTGGTCAGCTCGCAGGCAATCTTGAAGTAGGGAATCAGGATGGAGTTGACCCAGGAAACAAACCCGAATATAAAGAACATCAGCCCGATGAGCAGGATGGAGACGATGGTCTCTCGCTTACTTAACTGCTGGACATCAAGGGTTAGTGGAGCCATATACTGTTTTTTTGTCATGCTGACGAAGGAAGTATCTTCGGAGGTGTAAAGGTTTTTTAGTCTCACCCGAAGATGTTCCTCGGAATGACAAAAAAACTTCTTGCCTAAACCGTTGGCTCCCAGCCTTTCTGATACGTCCGCTGCCACAGTTTTTGGGCTTCGGGGTTGTTTTTGATGTGCCCGTTGGCGGGGTCGGTGTGGAGGACTCCGCCGGCACGCAGGGCAATGTTTCCCAACTGCGCCAGCAGCGTACTCTGGTGCCCGCCCACGATGTTGGAGGTCAACGCGGTTCCTTTTTTGATACCGTCGAAGAAGTTCTGAATGTGAATGGCATCGAGGGCCTGCGAGGGGTTCATTTTGTTGCGCGCGTCAATCTGAAAATCATTCTTTACTTCTTTGACTACCTTGTTCTCTAAGTCGAAAATTTTGTAGGCATTGCCCGATTCGATGAGCAGTGACCCCGCATCGCCGTAAAAAATAACGCCTACGCTATTGCCCTCCACGGTGCGGCCGTTGCAGCTTCGACCCTCCCAGGTCATGGCCTTGTCGTCGCCAAATTCCAGGCTGATAACCTGCGTATCGGGCGTTTGCCAGTCGTCTTTATAGCGGTAGCGCCCCCCCGACGAGGTCACGTTGGTTGGGTACGTTACGTCTAAACCCCAGCGCATCAGGTCGAGCATATGGGTGCCGTTATTGAGGGCCTCGCCCGTGCCCCAATGCCAGAACCAGTGCCAGTTGTAGTGCAGAATATTGTCTTTGTAGGGCATACGGGGGGCGGGCCCCTGCCACAGGTCGTAATTCAGCCAGGCTGGCACGGGTACCTGGCTGCCGGTGCCGATGGAGGGCCGGTTGTTGGTGTACCAGCCTTTGGCAAAGTAGGCCCGACCAATGGCCCCGTTGTGAACCTCCTGAATACCCTTTGCCACGTTGGGCCACGAGCGTCGCTGATTGCCCATCTGAATTACGTTTTTATATTTTTTCTGAGCCGCTACCAGCAATTCGCCTTCGTGGGGATTGTGGCTGCAGGGCTTTTCGAGGTAAACGTGTTTGCCCGCTTTGGAAGCCAGAATGGCGGCTGGCGCGTGCCAGTGGTCGGGGGCGGCTACCACCAGTGCATCCATATCCTTGTTTTCCAGGGCTTTGCGGAAATCGGGCTGGTTTTTTGGGGTCGCTTTCTGAATCCCTTCCACCGTTGTCAGGCATTTATCGGCCGCCCGTGTATCGACGTCCGACACGGAAATGACTTCACAATTGGTCTGGAGGGCGAAGTTGCTGGCCAAAGCCAGCCCCCGGCTGTTCACCCCCATCATGCCCACCCGTACTTTTTCGTTGGCCCCCAGAATACGGGCGTAGCTTTTGGGGCTGAAACCGGGCAAAATTCCGCCGACGGATACGAGGGCCGTTCCCAGCAGGGTTTTCTGGATAAAATCCCGGCGCGAAGGCGCAGTTTGATCAGTGCTTTTCATTATCATATCTGGTAATATGTACTCACGTTAAAAGGAAGGCTGGGGTTGGGTTATACTTCGGCGAACGGATTGGGGATTTTTACCAAATCCTGAATTTCGGTACCCGCGTGCTCAAACCGGGCCAACGTATATACTACTCCGTTGTGGCCAATGGCTACGGAGTTGACGTAGGTAGGGCGCGTACCGTCGGCGTAGAAAACCGGTCCGTGATCCTGGTAGTGGCGATTGCGAATGCTGTACGTTATCAGATGCAGGTTTTCCAGTCCTTTGGCCGCGCCCCGTGCAATGTGGTCTTCGCCCTTTAGTCGCTTGCCATCCTGATAAATGGGGCCGCCCGTGAGGTAGTAAATCGTTTCGCCATCGGCCCCCGGCTGAAACCCCAGGTAGCCGTAACTGAACTGGTCGAACATACCACTCCGCTTCGACGGCTCCGACGCAATCCGGTCTACCAGCTCAAGCGTTGGCTGGCGGGGGTTGAACCGGAACAGATAGCCCGAATTGCCGTGTACACCGTAGGCCACCTGTTCGGAATCGTGCCAGAAAATTTTTCGCCAGTTGTAACCCATGCTGCCCGGCCGGGTGGGGTCGTACTGACCAAAATAGTCGAGCCGTAAGTCAACGTCTGCTACGTTTCTAAGGGTTGCCGAATCGGGCTGGTAGGCAAGAATGTCGCCCTCGGCCGTTGACAGATAAAGCGTACCGTCGCCCGAATCAACAAACATCGACCGGCAGATAACCCGGTAATCATTGCCCACGGTACCGGCTTCGCCCCGCCCGCACGTGAGTCCGGCACTGGTCAGTTTACCCGTGTTCAGGTCGTAATGCAGCAAACGCCCCAGTGGCCAGGTGAGGGTGTAGAGGTGGCCCCGGTCGCGGTCGAGGGCCATCGTGATCAGCCCTTCCCCGTCGGGCGCAACGGCTAAATCGTTAACCGCTCCGGTGGCTAACTCATACGATAGAATATGGCCTCCGGGGTACAGTCCGTAGCCCTCCGGTACGTTTTCGGGTAGCCGCTCCATCCCGTCGATCAGTTCGTACACGCCCACATGGGTGACAAAATAAAGGGTGCCGTTACGTTCGTAAAACCGAACGTGGCTTTTTCCCTGCGGAATGGTCTTTTTGTCTTTCTCACCACACACCTCGGTCAGATCAGCAATGAATTGGGTTTTATCCGTTTCGGGGTCGTAGACGTACATTTGTCCACCCCGTTCGAGTGATTCGGACGAGAGTACGTAATAGACTTTGCCATCGCTGGCCACCGAAATGGCGTTGTAGGTATCATGAGCGAGGTCAAAACCAGAGTAATACCGCTTCGCTGTAAGAAAAGGTGCGCTGTTCGTTTCTGACATAGTGGTTTCGTCTCAAATCGCTAACTCAAACAGTTTCTAAGGCGTGGGTACCCCGGCCTGCCGGGCCAGTTTGAGCACTTCGGATAAAATGGTTGTTTCAATGGAAGCATCCCAGACGGACGGCAGGCCATACACGATATGCGCCAGATCGCCTTCATAACCACCCTCCCGTAAAATCGTGGTCGAGGGAATGTAGGTCATTACATCATTGGCGTAGCCGACAACAATGGTTTCCGGGCCAAAAATCTGTTTGAGTTTGATGGCATAGTCAACCACGACTTCACCGCCCAAACTAATCAGGGGCAGGTCGCCGAGTTGCCACACCTGCACCGGATAGGGATAACTGGTGCGGAACGGTTCGCCCCGCCGGAGTTTGGCAAGCATCCGGTCGGCCCACCGTTTCTGATACGCCAACTCTGTTTTTGTCATAGTCGTTAGTTCTGCTTCGGTGGGCGGCTTTGCTAAGGCGAGACTTACTTCCGAATAGGCCGTTGTCAGCCGTGCCGGTAAGCCTCGCATTGGCTCCTCCAGTATGCGCTCTACCGCAGCCGCCAGCTCCCGGCCGTACTGCCGCGCCAGTGGCACCGAGTGGCGGGGGAGGGGGTTCTGGTCGGCACCGGCACTCTGAAAAAATAGGGCTACCGTTCCCGGATGCGCTTTCTCCAGTTCCAACTGGGCAAACCCAGCGTAATCTCCCGACCACTCATAAATGTCCAGTACCGTGGGATGACAGGCGTACCCAAAGGTGATGGCCTTCAATTTGCCCGCAGCGTTCAGCACTTTGACGACCGGCACGGCGTAATCATTCGGGCCTTGCAGTTCGGTAAGCCGGGGCAGAACGGCAGCATTGTTGTTGCGCCGGTTTACCTGAAAGCGGGTAACGCCGTTTTGCGCAGATAGTGTTACAGGTTCTTTATTTTTGATGGCATCGCCGACTAACGCGACAAGCTGATCTTCCAGCGTAGCCGAATACTGACTGATTTTAGCTAATTGCTTCGCATCCAGCGGGTAAATATCCGGCAGGGCATCCGTCAGCACCGGTCCCGAATGGGTGTGCGAACTGCTCAGGATAATCTGCGCCTTCGACAAACTAAATTTTGCGTTGAGCCGGTCGCGTAACCGATCGGAGATGGCTTTAGGAAATCCCAGCAAGTCCGCCGTAATCAGCACCACCTGCTTGCCGCTCTCATCTTCCAGCACCAGGGCTTTGGCCCACAAATCATGCAGCGTCCCCTCCGACGGATGGTTGCGAACCGCGAAACCCGCCATCCACATCGGTTGTTTGGGCGTAATGACCACCGTTGCCACCCCCGCTTTCCAGCCGGTAGCCACAACCGGCGGATGCGCTCCGGCTTTGGCAAATGTGCAGCCCGTGAGGAGCAGGTCAAGAATAAGTAACCGAAAAAAAGGATGTTTCATTTATTGTTCAGCTTCGCCAGTTGCTCCGCATATGTATGGACTTTCTCGATGGCAGCGACTATTTCGTCCATATCCGACTGCGGGCCGAGCAGCAGATTCTGCGTAAACCACACGGCTTCCTCATTGCACAACCGGTCGTTTTGCGGACATTGATTCTGCGCTACGTACTGCTTAAAATCAAGCATCTCCTTCGGATAGATTTTACGGAAATTCTTCGATTGAAACGCGTCGTTCAGGTAGGGCTGATTGTTCAGCGTGGCGTACCCGCTCGAACAGGGAACACCCTCGGCCTGAAGTGCTTTTAGAAAACCCGCCCGTGGCAATCCTTTGAATCCCTCTTTCTGATACCGGAACGGGAAGAGGTGAAATGCCCCCCGCGTTACCTCATCGTACAGTTTGTAGGGCACAATGCCGGGAATGTCCTTTATTTTCGATTTAAGATACCCCGCGTTTTCATTACGCGTGGTAGTTTGGGCATCCAGCCGTTCTAACTGCGCCAGACCGATGGCCGCCTGATACTCGGTTGTTCGCAATTTTGTCCCCTGCATACTGCTGCCGATGCTTACCGAGCCTACACCCGCTCCGTAGGGATTGCCGAAATTCTGGTAGGAGAAACAGCGGTCCATAAAGGCATCGTCGTTGCTGACAATAGCCCCGCCCTCGCCGATGGGCAGGTTCTTGGAATTCTGAAAGCTGAAACAGCCCGCGTGGCCGATGGTGCCTACTTTCTGGTGGTTTAGTTCGGCCAGATGGGCCTGACAGGCGTCTTCTACTACTACCAGATTATGCTTTTTGGCGATGGCCATAATCCGGGTCATGTCGGCAGGCAGGCCCAGAATATGGACGGGCATAATCGCTTTGGTGCGGGGGGTAATTTTGGCTTCAATCCTGGCCGGGTCGATCTGGAAGGTTTCGGGGTCAACGTCCACAAAAATGGGCATGGCACCCGTCGCCAGTACGGCCGAAACTGTGGCGATAAACGTATAGGGCGGCACAATCACCTCGTCGCCCGCGCGGATGTTGAGCTGGTTCAGGGCGATAATCAGGGCGTTGGTGCCATTCACGACCAGCAAACTTCGTTTGACTCCCAGTGTCTGCGCCCATTTCTGTTCAAACTCATTGGCCAATTTTGCCCGCGACCAGACCCCGCTCCTGATTACCTCCAGAAGTTGTTTTTCGTCGGTTTCCGGTTTCCAGATGGGCCAGGCCGGCCACTCTTTGGTACGAAGCGGTGCGCCACCCAGCAACGCGGGCCTGCCGGAAGACGAATAGATTGCTGGGCCAGTTGAAGCGGACATCGGCGCCGAAATTGCCTGCTTCTCAATACTATTTGCCAGCAGTGACGGCGTTAAAACGGCACCGAGGCCGGTCAGCGAATTTCGTTTGATAAATTCACGCCTTGACACATTTTTGTTCAACATGATTTTGCGGGTTTGGGCGTGATTAGCACGTGACGAAAACACAAATTCACTTGATCGTTTTCAGGGGGGCACGTTTGTGTTGGCAAACGCTTACTTTTTTACCTTATCCATCATGCTTTGCAGAGTTACGGCGGCCCCGCCCCGGCGTTTACTTTCGTCGGCGGCTTCCATAAAAGCGAAAATCTCGGTGGTTTCCTGCGGGGAAACAGGCACTTTTCCAGTCTCGAAATACCTGATAATTTCTTTCAGGAGCGGTTCGTATCCTGCGTAGGGCCCCAGCCGAACGTTACCCTCGGTGGTATATACTGTTCCGCCGTAGTCGTGTTTACCCGTGCGGGTGCCGCGAAACGTACCGATGCGCCCATCGGCCCAGGTCCCCACCACTACGTCCGTTTCCGGCGTATGCACCCGAGATACCTCCCGGCAGCCGGTACCCATGACCGTGTACAGGGTTTCGATACCGTGAATGCCGTACCAGAAAAAGTCAGGATGCGTTTTTTCCAGCGTAGCGGGGCTAAAGGTATCGGCCCCCAGTACTTTACTTTTGTCGATATTCTCAGCACCTTTTATGTAGCGCAGGGAAGAAGCCGAGAAAAGGGGAATGCCATACGTTTGGGAAGCCTCGAAAATAGCCGTGACATCGGCAAGTGAAGCGGCCATTGGCTTATCGATAAACACGCGTTTTCCCGCTTTCAGGACCTGAATGGCCTGTTCGCGATGCAGCCGTCCATCGTTGGTTTCCAGCAGGATGACATCGGTTTTTTTTAATAAATCGTCGATGGAATCCACGATTTCAACATTCATTTTTTTGACTTCGTCAATGTAGCCCGGAATCCGCTTCGTACTGCTTTCAATGTCACGGCTGCCGTAAGGGTAAGCGGCTACTACGGTATATCCGGCGTAAACTGCATCGGGTTTTTCGGCATTCAGTGCTTTTACGAAAGCCGGGCTGTGGGAAGTGTCCAGGCCAATAATGCCCACACGCTTCCCTTTTTCCATTGGGTTACCGCGTTGCGGGGACCAGGCTGCTGCGGGTAAACTTAGGGTAATGCCTCCCAGAGCAGCACTTTTCAGAAAGGTTCGGCGGGGCTGAATCGGCTTATTCATGCACGGAATTAGTCAGACAAAATGAGACGGGAATGGCCTGTGCGGGTACGTACCCGTAAATGTAATAAAAATTAGTATTTGTCAAATTCTTTCAAAAAGATTTACATTTTCTCCCAGCCTGCGGTAAATTATGGGGTAGAGATATGCTCAGGGCGTGTTATCCTAATTTCGATAAAAGGCCTGATTTTCCCGCGTAATGATGTCGATGGGCATGTAATATTCCTTTGAGATAGGGGCAGACAGTACCAGAAACTGATACAAGGCCATGATGCTCCGGTAGCCCTGATCTTCAGGTTGATGACAAATCAGAAAGTCGATGAGGCCGTTGGCAAGGTAATGTCGATTTTCGTTGACCAGATCGTAGCCAATCAGGAGCGGTTTGCGGGGTAGGGCGGTATGTTCCAGAAAGCGGGCAACCAAAAATGCTCTGGAGTTAGTAACGAACACGGCATCAATCGTTGGGTCAGCACTGAACTGTTGCTGCAGGTGGCGGGATACCGATGGATAATCGGTTTGATGAATATTCAGCCGCCGGATGGGGTAGAGATACCGCTGATCGGTGAAGTAGGATCGGAAGCCTTCTTCAATCTGTTTGTAGGTGTAATTATCTGAGGCCGTAGCGATGTTGACGACCAGTAATGTACTGTCTTCGCGCAGCGCGTAGGTGCTTAATTTTCCGGCCAGGTAACCGCTTTGAAAGAGGGGAGGCCCAATGTACGATAAACCCAGTTGATCCGGCAGGTTAGAGTCGATAAAGACGTATGGTATACCCGCTTCCCGGCAGGCAGTGGTAATCCGTTCTGCTTCCTCTACAAAGGCTGGTGCTATCACTAACCCGTCCACTCCGGTATCCAGCACCCGATTGGCTTGGGTAACAAATGAGGCAGAATCACGCAGGTCAAACAAAAGCAACTCTACGTTTATGCCGTACTGTTTAATGTCGGCTCCGGCCCGCTGAATGCCGCGCAAAGGAGCTTCCCAGAAATCGGTGTCTTCCGTGACGGATGGAATCAAAACGGCGAGTGTAATAATCTTCCCCGAAGCCAGTCGGCTGGCCAGCAAGTTTGGCTGGTAATTTAATTCGGCAATGATTTTAGTGATCTTCTCGCGTGTAACCGCCGATACGCCGATACGGTTATGAATTACCCGATCTACCGTAGAGATGGCCACATTAGCCCGTCGGGCAATTTCCCGGATACCCCGTGATTCCTTCTGTTTCATGCGTAAAAAAAGTGAATTGTAGGATAGATTAACGTGAACTATGAGATTTTTTAGGCTGCCAGAACCCACTCCGGCTCACCAGATACTAACAGCCGATCTGTGATATTTACCTGAACCACCGGCTTGCGCTCGTAAAATGAGTACGCTATTAGCGAAGCATACACATTCACGAAGGCATTCGTCGCTGAGCGGTGGCGACTATGTTCCAGGTTACAGACCTGCTTGGTCTGGCCGATCACCGTCTCGATCAGGCTCCGCTTTTTAGCCCACCGTTTGGCTTCCAGCGGCAAGCCCGATGGAGCCATACCCTGCCGGGGTTTAGCCGCAAAAAAGACCCGGCCCTGCTCTTCAACAAAGGCCTGTTTTTCGGCATTGAGCAAGTAGCCTTTGTCGCCGAAGACCCAGCCAACTACGTCGTTGGTAAGATGAAACAGTACCTTCGGATTGGCATCATGGGTGCTGCCGTCGGTTAGTCGAACATGAATGAGTTGACC
>JACMPG010000271.1 GCA_014377625.1 Spirosoma sp. | reverse complement strand
CCACGTCGCCCATGCCCTGAGGAATAGATTTTCTGGTTTGGTTTTATAAGGCTGTTGCGTTGTTATGATTGCGATATTTTCGGCTTCGACCGGCCCGGTGGGGTTGTTGGGGTGAGCGTTGCCGGGCTATTGACGGACAGCGGGGCAGCGGGCGTTGGCGGGGCGGGCTGACCGGGTTCAGAAACCGGGCTGTTTTTCGTACTGCGCACTTCACGAAAGGCCACAAAACCCAACAGACCAATCAGCAGCACGTTGCCGATGAGATCAATGGTATTGCCGGTATTGGCGGCTGGCGGATCAAATTTGAAGACCACGGTGTGTTTACCCGCCGGAACGCGCATGGCCCGCAAGACGTAGTCAGCCCGGAAGTTAGGGGCAGGTTTACCGTCTATCGTTACGGTCCAGTCCTGCTGCCCCCGGTAATAAATCTCCGAAAACACCACTACGCCCTCCTGAGCCGCGCTGGTTTCATACACCATATTATCAGGCCGGTAGTTAGTCAGCCGGACACTGTTGCCAGTGGTGTTCATGGTAGCGGGCAGACCGGTAAGCTGACTGGCAAACTGCTTATCAACTACGGCGGTATCGGCGGGGTTTAGCGTTTTCATGGTCGCAAGCTCGGCGTCGGCGTCGGGTACGGTTTGCACGGTCTGCACAAACCAGGCCACGCCGAGGGCTTCGGGGTTGGGTATGGCAACGGGACCGGCGGGTTGCTGCGGATTAGCCGGATCAGGCTGACCGGGCGAATCCACGCCGGCCTGAATGACATATTTCGTATTCAGCATGTTCAGCACATTGAGCGTATTGGTCGGAAACGCGTAGGTAATCAGCTCCTGATACCGGCGCAGTTTGGCCGCGTGATACCCACCAATGCTCCGATGAAAATACGACGCCCGGTTGCTGTTCATGAAGTTATCCGTCTGGTCAAACACCCGGTATTGGGGGGCGGTGTCCTGCATAATCTGCTGGTCGGCAGCCGTAGGTTCAAACACCTGACTGAGCTGCGCTTTCGGCACAAAATCGGCACCGTTGAGGAATCGCTTATCGACCGTAAACAGATCGAAAATTACGATGGCCAGCAGAGCCGGGTAGAACAGGCCAGACTTGAGTTTGTTGGTTACGAACGCCCAGACAGCCCCCGCCGTGAGCAGAATCAGCGCAAACGACCGGAAGGCATCGGCGCGGAGCAGCCCCTGCCGGTCCTGCACCAGCGAAGTGAGAAACTCATTGCCCGCTTCGCCAAAGTACCGCGCCAGGATGTCAGCGTCGTTGGCCGACCGGAACGAGAACAGCGTACCGCCCAGCAGAGCCAGCACCAGCGCGAGACCACCCGTCAGCCCAAAACTGATGAGCAGTGGCTGTTTTACTTGTGCGAATGTCAGCTTCTGACTCACAATGGTTTGCACTGCCAGAGCCGCACCGACACCAATGAACAGCTGCGCCAGCGTAAACGTCATGGTCATGGCCCGGAACTTGTTCAGGTACGGCAGGTAGTCGAAGAGCAGGTAATTTATCCCGGCAAAGTTCTTGCCCCAGGCCAGCATAATCAGCAGTAGCGTGGCACTCAGCAGCCACCAGCGCACCGGCGTTCGGATCACGAACATACCCAGCACGAACAGAAACAGCAGGGCCGCGCCCGCGTAGGCCGGTCCGCCCACCATCGGCTGATCGCCCCAATACGTGGGGGTACCGAGTTCCACAAACTGCCGCGCCTGTTCGGGGTCGAGCCCTTTGCCAAGGAGGGCTTTATAGAACTGCGAATCAGTACCCAGCCCGCCACCCGACGCGCCCCCAAAGGCGTTGGGTACCAGCAACGTCAGGGTTTCGCCAATGCCGTAACTGTAGCTGAACGCGTACTCTTTATCTAAGCCGGATTGGGCCGGTGTCCCGGTTGCTGCCCCCGTCGGCGAATCTACGCCGGGATTAGTCGTTTTGGCAGTCAGTTCAGAGCGACCCCGGATGGTTTCTTTGGTATATTCGTTCAGCACGAGCAGGCGTTTGCCGAAGCTGCTGCCCGCCAGCACACCGGCCACGGCCAGCGCGGCCAGCCCCAGCGCGAGTTGCCGCCCGCGCCCTTCGCGGATGAGCGCAATGCCCGCCACCAGCACGTACAGGCCGATGGTCATGAACAGGTAATACGTGATCTGAATGTGGTTGGCACCAAGTTCCATACAGCCGAACAGCCCCGCCAGAGCCGCCCCCGCCCAGTACCGACCCCGCAACGCCAGCACTACGCCCGCCAGTAGCCCCGCACCGAATCCCAGCGCGAGAATTTTGGAGATATGACCCGCTTCGAGGGCCACGATACTGAACGTACCAAAGCCGTAAGCAACGGCTCCGAGAGACGCCAGCCAGACATTACAGCCCAGCACTACCAGCAGCAGATACGCCCCCAGCATCAGCACAAACACCACCATGACCGTAGCGGGCAGCAGGCTCAGCACCGCCATTACGGCTTTATAGACGTAGATATGCGGGTAGTCGAAGTCAATCATGTAGGAGGGCATTCCGCCGAAAAGCGCATCGGTCCAGAGCGGCTTCACGCCCGTTTGCTGACCAATTTCGCGCACCTCCCGCGCCGACGCCACCGACTGCTGAATGTCGGACATGTTGAGGGTTTTACCCGACATGGCCGGGGAAAAGTAGACAAAAGCCAGCAGCAGCAGGGCCAGCAAAGCAAGCAGATGCGGCAGCAGCCGCCGAGAAAGCGTGGGTTGATTCATGGAGTCAAAACGAACGAAAGGCAAAGATACGGCTTTGACCCATAACGGATTCGGCCCGGCCCGGATTGTTACCCTGGCGCGGCTCAGATCAGCTTACTGAACTACCCAGCCCAGTCCAAATTCATATTATTCACTTTTTTCTAAGAAAAAGACTAACGCGTGTAGGTAGTTTTTCCGCGCTTTTTGTCTTAGAGATAACCCTATGCACGGGTCAGAAACGATCAGCTCTATGCAAGTTGTCAGGAATCTTTCTACTTCGGGTTCTCCTCTCCCAACAGAGACCCCTTCTGTTCTGGGAAACGCACTACAATCCGAACAGTATTGCCAGGAAGAAAGGCCCGTAACCGATACCGAACTATTTATACGGCGGGCGTTTGATAATGACCCTCAAAAAGGGTGTGAACTTCTGTTCAGACTCTATCACAAGCCCTTATGCAATCATGCCGTGCGGTTTGTCTATTCCAAAGAAATTGCCGAGGATTTGGTTTCTGACGTATTCTGCACCTTCTGGAATACAAAGGCGTACCTGTCGGTCAATCATTCTTTTCGGGCTTTTCTGTTCCGTTCCGTTCGCAACCGGGCTTATAATTTCCTGGCCAACGAGTTCAAAAAAACATCACCGCTCGAACTGGCCGACCAGCAGGAAACCGCCCCTGCCAGCGGCCCGGAGTCGATGATGCGCTATAATGAATTGTATCATAAAGTGGATGAACTGGTAACGGCCCTGCCACCCCAGTGTCGCAATGCCTTTATTATGAATCGATTCGAGGGTAAACGCGCCCGCGAAATTGCGGAGGAGATGCAGATTTCTGTCCGAACGGTAGAGGTACACATTGCCAAAGCACTGGCTATTCTGCGCGAAGGGTTGAAAAATCAATGGCTTCTGACAGGGCTTATTACCTGGGTCGGAAACAGCCTGAACGGATTCAGCTAAAACCCGGAACTACGTAGTTTTTCAATCCAGTTTGTCCTTAATCAAGAACGTCACCAACGCCTGAAACGATGACTCCCGCAGAAGCCAAACCGCTGCTGATGGCGCACTTTGCCAACCAAACCAATCCGTTGCAGCGACGCATCATTGCCGAGTGGCTACAGGACGATGCGCACCAGGAGCTGTTTTACGCGTGGCTGGTGGAGTGGGAAAACCAGTTGCCCGTTTACCAGCCCGATACCGACTCGGCACTCAACCGATTTTCGGCGTATATACATACCGGTGTTGCAGGAACTGAACAGCCACAACCAGCAGATATAAGACCGGTAGACGTTCCTTTCTGGAGTCCCTTCCTGATGGCGGCTGCTTCGGTACTGCTGCTGCTCGCGCTGACGGGCTGGTACAACCGGGACCGGATGCTGTACCAGACGTACCAGACTGTATATGGCCAAACCCGCACCATTCAACTGTCCGACGGCAGTACGGTTACGCTCAATGCCAACTCCACCCTCCGGTTACCCCGTTTCGGGTTTGGCAATCGCTCCCGCGAGGTGCGCCTTATGGGCGAAGCATTCTTCTCGGTACGGCACCAGCCCGACAACCAGAAATTTGTTGTCCGAACGGCCAATGGCTTCGACGTCATTGTACACGGCACCGAGTTCAATGTATCGACGTATGCCCACCGGGCTAATGTCATGCTGCGCACAGGGCAGGTACAGATCGACTACCCGGCGGGCAGCACCCGCAAACAGCTTATGCTCGAACCCGGTGATTTAGTTAATCTGAACCAGCCCGGCCTACCCCAGCTTACCCGACACGTACAGCCGCAGGTGTATTCGGCCTGGACAGAAAACCGGTTTGTGTTTAACGACATGACCCTGCTGGAATTTGGGCAACTGCTGACCGATACCTACGGCCTAAAGGTGGAGATACCCGAAAGCCTGACGAAACGCACGCTGGTTGGTTCGTTTCAGGCGAATAATGCCGACGAGTTAGTACAGACAGTAGCTGAACTATTAGACCTCAGCGTTAGCCGTAAAGCCAATACCGTAGTACTTGAGGAGCGTAAAAGCAGAGAGTCCGATTAATCAATTCCTTTTCCCGTATCAATCTATGAAAAATCCTTTACAAGCCGTGAAGATAGGGTTGCTGTTACTGCCCCTGTCTTTGTATGGACAGCCCGGCTGGTCGCAGATGATGGCCTTTGCCCGGCAGCTACCCACCCAGACTGCCCACACAACCCCCGAAACCCGCCAGCTTCGGGAGGTACTTCAGTCGCTGAAAAGCCATTACCGTGTCGATATTTTGTTTGAGGGAGGCCTGGTCGATAAGGTACTCGTACCCGCCGACGCGCTGGACTTTAGCCAGCGGGTAGAATACAACCTGAACAAAGTACTCCAGTCCACCCCGCTCCGGTACCGGAAAGTAAAAGAAGGGTTTTACATGATTGTGAGCGATACCAAACTCCGCAAAAAGAACCTCTCGGCAGTACGGACCGACAGTGCTGCCGACGGTCGGTCAGTCGCCAGTTTTGTACTTCCTGACAAAGTAGTTGCCAGCAACCGCCCGCTGGCGGGTTTAGCCATAGCTGCCGAGCAGGTTGTAACCGGAAAAGTAACCGACGAAAGGGGCGAAAGTCTGCCGGGCGTAAACGTCGTGATAAAAAATACTACGCGCGGCACCACCACCGATGCTACCGGCAGTTTCAAATTCACCGTTCCCAGCGAAGCTACCGTGCTCGTTTTTTCGTTTGTGGGCTACAAAACCGCCGAAGAGGTGGTGGGCAACCGAAGCAATTTTACGGTGGTACTAACTGCCGACAACAAATCGCTGAAAGAAGTGGTCGTGGTGGGCTACGGTACACAGCGGGCGCAGGACGTGACGGGGTCGGTGGCCACCGTTAATCAAACCGCGATCAAAGACCTGCCCGTTTCGTCGCTCGACCAGAAAATGATTGGGCAGGTGGCGGGTGTACAAATTCAGCAGGTATCGGGTGCGCCGGGTGCGGGTACGTCGGTGCGGATTCGGGGCAGTGGTTCGCTGGGCGCGGGCAACGAGCCGCTGTACGTAGTGGACGGTATGCCGTACTCCTCAGGGCTGAACCAGAACCTGAACCCGCTGGTGTTTATTAATCCCAACGACATTGAAAGTATCACCATTCTCAAAGACGCTTCGTCGACGGCCATTTACGGATCGCGCGGGGCCAATGGCGTAGTTATGATTACCACCAAACAGGGCCAGCTTAACCGGACGCAGGTAACGGCTTCGGTCATGCGGGGGGTGCAGGTAGTGCCGCAGAAAGGCCGCCCGCAACTCATGAATCAGCAGGAATTTATTGATTTGCAACGCAATAAAATCGACATCGCCGTGCGCCGGGCCGAAAACCGGGCTACTACGTTAGCTGACTACCCGGTAGAGTACCGCAACCCCGACCAGTTAGTCGGTAAAGGTACCGACTGGTATGATTTGCTGCTTCAGGCAGCTCCCATTCAGGATTATAACGTCAACATAAGCCGGGGGAGTACCGATTCTCGTATTAGCGCAAGTTTAGGGTATTTCAAACAGGATGGCGTGTTGCGCTACACCGGCGTAGAGCGGTATAGTGCGCGGCTGTCTATGGATTCTAACCTGGGCAAAGCCTTCCGGGCGGGCGTGTCGCTTCAGCCAACGTACATCAACCAAAGCCGAACCAACACCAACACCAGCCGGGAAGATGTGATTGGCGTGGCCAACTGGGCCAACCCGGTGCTGTCGCCCTACGATGCCAGCGGCAACCTGATTCCGTATCTTGTTTCGCCACAAAGCAAGTACCATTCGGCCTGGAATTTTGCCAACCCGTTGTTTTCGCTCCGCGAAACGGCACAGGTGCAGGAGCAGTTTCAGAACCTCGGCAACGCTTTTCTGGAGTGGTCTATCCTGCCCGATTTAAAGTTTAAAACGTCGGTCAACACCATCTGGTCAACCTCGAAGTTTTCGCAGTACGTACCCAGTACAGTGGGGGGGTCTAACCGCCCGCCCGTAGCCGGTACGGGTAGTTCGATTAATTCCAACGGGCAGAATTTCAACTGGCTTGTCGAGAACACGCTGACCTACAAAAAAGCGGTTGGCGATCATCGAATTGATGCACTCGTGGGATACACTACTCAGAAAAGTACCACCAACGCTATCAATCTTACGGCTGGGCCATATGGCAATGATTTGGTTCAAACCATCAATGCGGCACCGGCCATCAGTGCCTGGGGGCAGGCAGTTGACCAGTGGAGTATTCTTTCATACTTAGGCCGGATTAACTACGGTTTCAAGGACAAATACCTCTTCACAGCAACCCTGCGCTCCGACGGTTCGTCGCGGTTTGGCAGTAACAAACGGTATGCGTATTTCCCGTCGATAGCGGGTGCATGGCGGCTGTCGGAAGAAGAATTCCTGAAGAATAATGCCTATATCAGCAACCTGAAACTACGGGTTAGCTACGGCAAGAGCGGCAACAACAACATTGGTAACTACTCACACTTAGCCTCCATCAATCCGGGGTCCTACGTGTTTGGGGGCAATCAGGTATCGGCTTCGTACGTGGGACTGGCTAACCCAAACCTGACCTGGGAAGAATCGCAGCAGACCGATGCGGGCGTTGACCTGGAACTCTTCAATGGCCGGGTTTCGCTGACGGTGGATGCGTACCACCGCATCAGCAAAAATATGCTCCTCAACGACGTGATTCCGGCCATTACGGGCTACAATACCGCCGTTGTCAACAAAGGAAACGTGCGGAATCAGGGCCTCGAAATTACTCTGGGAGGAAGGCCCATTACGGGTGCACTCAATTGGGACATCAACTCCAACGTTGCCTTCAACCGAAACAAAGTTCTCTCGCTCAATGACAATGGCGACCGGATTTTGTCGGGCAATAATGATAACAACCCCACCAACGTAACGGTGGTAGGGCAGCCCATTGGTCAGTTTTTCGGCTTTGCGCTGGATGGTGTCTATTCCGATGCTGACATTGCCAATCCCAACTTAGCCAAAACGGCTCAGGTGTATGCCGGGAATCCGAAGTACAGGGATGTAAACGGCGACGGCGTTGTGAACGATTTGCTGGATTATACCATCATCGGCAATCCGTATCCCAAATTCACGTTTGGCATGACCAACAACCTGACCTACAAACGCTTTAGTCTGGGGGTTATCGTAACCGGGTCATACGGCGGTCACGTGATGAACGGCCTGCGGCAAACAGTCGACAATTTGCAGGGGTTCTTCAATGTGCGGGAGGAGTGGGTAAACCGTTGGCGCAGTTCCGACAATCCGGGTACGGGTATGCTCTATGGCGTTCCTAAACTAACCCCAAGCTGGGGCCACCGCGTCAACTCGATGTGGGTAGAGGATGCTACGTTTCTGCGGATTGCCAACCTGAATCTGGGCTATTCGCTGCCCGACGCTCTGGTCAAAAAAAGCGGGTTTATTTCGGGTTGCCGCCTGTACATGACCATCCAGAATCTGGCCATGTTTACCCGCTACGAGGGAGCCAACCCCGAGGGGCAGTCCAAAAACATCGACAACACACTATCGCCCGGTTTCGATATTTCGTCGTATCCACTGGCCCGCACCACCTCATTTGGTCTCAACCTGCAATTCTGATTCGTCAGCGTTCCATTCTTCATGCTTAACCGCACATCCTTATGAAAACCCTTATTCTCGGACTAAGCCTGCTGATACTATCGGGCTGCACGAATAAATTTCTGGAGTTGTACCCTAAAACAACGCTCAACGAAGGTAATTTCTACCAGACCGAAGTGGAGTACATTCTGCTGGCCAACGGCACCTACGTACCCATGCGGGATTACGAAAAAACCTTTCACTGGGTATTGGCTGAGTTGATTTCTGACAATGCCAGTTTTCAGAACAATACAAGAACCGGCGAAGCATCGAGGGGTGTAATTGACCAG
This sequence comes from Spirosoma sp., assembly GCA_014377625.1. Classification (GTDB taxonomy): domain Bacteria; phylum Bacteroidota; class Bacteroidia; order Cytophagales; family Spirosomataceae; genus Spirosoma. Next base: position 5,369 of record JACMPG010000271.1, on the reverse strand, counting down.
TTTATTTTAACGTCAGACAACGTTGCCTACTCAAATTTCTGGAACCTGTCGTATAACGGCGTTACCCGCTGCAACAAACTCCTGAGCGAACTGGAACGGCCCAATGTAAACTGGTCGAAACTGTCTTACAAAGACCGGTGTGCGGGCGAGGCTTATTTTATGCGGGCGCTCTATTACCTGAATCTGGTGCGGCAGTTTGGCGGTGTGCCGTTAGTGCTTACGCCCATTGGTTCGCAGGAAGCCGTAAACGTAAAACGCGGCACCGAAGATGAAATTTACGCCAGCATTATCAGCGATCTCAAACAGGCTGCTACCCGTTTTGCCAATGCCCGCGACGTAGAAGAAACCGGGCGAGCCAACGAACAGGCGGCCCTGGCTCTGCTCGGAAAAGTATATCTGACCCGAAAAAGCTACGCCGAAGCCGAGACCACGCTGAAATCGGTGATTACAGCCGGAAAATACAGCCTGCAACCCAATTACGCCGACCTGTTCAATCCGGCCAGTAAAGACTATAAAGAGACAATTTTTGCGGTTCAGTATTCAGAAAACAGCGTTGACCTCTCCAGCCGGTTTCTATTTTGGTTCGCGCCCCACACCTCTGCCGGAGCCGTTACCAAACGGCCTAATATCAACATCATTGGGGCGGGCTGGAATCAGCCCACGCAGGACTTGATCAATGCGTTTGAACCGGGCGACAAACGCAAGGATGTGTCGATTGGCTTCTGGACAGGGGTGGACTGGGATTCGCAGACTCGGGCCATTCCGTACTGTGCCAAGTACAAACCACCCGTTTCGGCCCCCGACGACCGGTGCAGTGATAACCTGCCCGTTTTGCGGTACTCGGATGTGTTACTGATGTATGCCGAAACCCTCAATGAATTGGGCAGAACCAGCGAGGCTTTGCCATTTGTACAGCAGGTACGCACCCGCGCCGGGCTGACCAATCCGCTGACGGGCCTGGATAAAACAGCGTTACAAACCCTGATTGCCAAAGAGCGGCAGGTAGAGTTCTGTTTTGAAAACCAGCGTTGGTACGACCTGAAGCGAACCGGTAAGGCCGTTGAGGTGATGAACGCACACGGCCTGCGGGAGAAAGCCCAGAAGACGTTTCTCTATCCCGAAGCATACACCGTTACTCCTAACAAACTGGTGGCTCCAGTGCCTAACATCGAGGTGCTGGTTAATAAAATAGCCCAGAATCCGGGTTACTAAATCCTTACTCACTATGCTCAAATACGGCCTTCTCCTACTACTGGCAACAACAGCCACGCTGGGGCTTCGTCCGCTGGTAGCCCCAAAAAACGCCCCTGCCAAAAAGCCGAACGCGGCCCGGCCGAACGCGGCCCGACCCAACGCGGCCCGACCGAGCGCGGCCCGACCCAACATCGTCATTGTCATGGCCGACCAATGGCGGGGGCAGGACCTCGGCTACATGGGCAACCGGCAGGTAATTACGCCCAATCTGGACAAACTGGCTTCTGAGTCTGTCAATGCCCGGATGTGCATGGCCGAAGTACCCGTTTGTGGCCCCAGCCGGGCCAGTATGCTCACGGGTCAGCACGCCCTCACGCACGGCGTTTTCTACAACGACCGCCCCCTCCGAAACGAAGCCGTTACGCTCGCCGAAATCTGCCAGCAGGGCGGCTACCAGACGGGCTTCATTGGTAAGTGGCACATCAACGGCGGCCTGACCAAAGACTACGGCCCGGGCCGACTCGCGCCCGTTCCGGCAGACCGGCGGCAGGGTTTCGAATACTGGCGGGGCCTGGAGTGTACGCACGATTACAACAACTCGCCGTACTATAATGAGGTGAACAAACGGTTTGTATGGCAGCAGTACGATGCCATCAGCCAGACCGATTCGGCCATTGCCTACATGACCCGCAAGCGCGACGATCCGTTTTTCCTGTTGCTGTCCTGGGGGCCACCGCACGATCCGTATCAGACGGCTCCTAAAGAATACCGGCAGAAATACGCCAACGTGCCGATAACGCTGCGGCCCAACGTACCCGCAAAAGACACGCTCGAAGCCAGCCGCGCCCTGCGGGGTTACTACGCCCACATCAACGCCCTCGACGATTGCATTGGCCGGTTGCAGGCCGCCATAAAAGGAGCTAATCTGGACGAGAACACCATTTTCATCTTCACCTCCGACCACGGTGACATGATTTACTCGCACGATCAGATTAACAAACAGAAGCCCTGGGACGAGTCAATACGGATACCGTTTCTGCTCAAATACCCGGCGGGACTGGGCAAAAAAGGCCGCACAATGGACGTACCCATGAGCCTGACCGACGTAATGCCAACGCTGCTGTCGCTGAGTAACCAGCCCATTCCGCCGAGTGTACAGGGGCAGAATATGGCCGCTCTGTTTCAGAAACCCCGGCCCGCCAAACCCGACGAAGCCGTGCTGATTTCGTGCATTGTGCCGTTTCATCAGTGGAATTACGCCCACGGCGGGCGCGAGTTTCGGGGCATTCGCACGGCCCGCTACACCTACGTCCGCGATTTGAAAGGGCCCTGGCTGTTGTACGACAATGAGAAAGACCCCTACCAGTTGCAGAACGTAATTGACCAGCCCGCTATGAAGCAGACCCAGCAACAATTGGCGGCTTTACTGACCCGGAAACTTAACGAAACCCAGGACGAATTTCTGACCGGCAACATCTATATGGACAAGTGGCACTACCCCTGGGCGGCTCAGGATTCACTGAATAATCCGTATTACAGATAGCCGTACCGGATACTCAGCAACGGTGAAAAGGAGCAGCAGTAAAAAGTAATCAGTTGATGGTTTACCCCGTATGAAATCACTTTTTTCGCTATCTCTTTTCACGGTTCTGCTTGCATTTCAATCCGCTCAGGCTCAGCTACCCCCCATTTTTAGTGCCGACCGGGCTAGGGAAGCCCGGCCTGATCCCACCGTCAGGCAGTATCTGCCACCGGTGAAAATCATCTGGCAAACGGGTACGGTCACCAACGCCGACCGGCTCCTCAAACCCGGCAACGGACAGGCCGATTTGTCGGGCAAAGGAACGTGTTCGCTCAAGGGAGACGGGCAATCAAAGGCGGGGATTCTGCTGGATTTTGGGCGGGAACTGCACGGCGGTCTTCAGCTCGTAACGGGGCAGTGGAAAGAGAGCAAGCCCATTATGGTCCGGGTTCGGTTTGGCGAATCGGCGAGCGAAGCCATGGCCGACATCGAACCCAAACAAAACGCTACCAACGACCACGCCATCCGCGACCTGACCGTGCCGCTGCCCTGGCTGGGCAAACTGGAATTGGGTAACACCGGCTTCCGCTTTGTGCGCATCGACGTAGTGGACCCCACCGCCGAACTACTGCTGAAAGAGGTAAGTGCCATCTTCACGTTTCGCGATATTCCCTACGTCGGCTCGTTCCGGTGCAGCGATACGTTGCTCAATACCATCTGGAACACAGGCGCGTACACCGTTCACCTCAACATGCAGGACTACCTCTGGGACGGCATCAAGCGCGACCGGCTGGTGTGGGTGGGCGATATGCACCCCGAAGTTTCGACCATCAACGCCGTGTTTGGCTACAACGCGGTCGTGCCCAAAAGTCTGGATCTGGTGCGCGACATTACGCCCCTGCCCGGCTGGATGAATGGCATCAGTACGTACTCGATGTGGTGGGTTATCATTCACCGCGACTGGTATCGGCAGTACGGCAATCTGGCTTATCTACAACAGCAGAAAGCGTATTTGGTGCCGTTACTGGGTTTATTGCGGCAACAGATCGGCGATAAAAACAGCGAAAAATTAGACGGGCTGCGCTTTCTGGACTGGCCGTCGAGCGAAAATAAAGAAGGTATTCATGCGGGGCTGCAATCCATGCTGGTGCTCTCGCTGAGTGCCGGGGCCGACCTCTGCCGCATTCTAAACGACCCCACTACCGCCAAACAGTGCGATGAAGCCGTGGCGCGGTTGCGCAAGTACGTACCCGACCCTAACGGCTCGAAACAGGGCGCGGCTTTGCTGGCTCTGTCGGAACTGATGCCCGCTCAGGAAGCCAACAAAAAGGTGCTATCGGTGGGGGGAGCGCGTAATTTCTCGACGTTCTACGGCTACTATATGCTTCAGGCGCAGGCCAAAGCGGGCGACTATCAGGGAGCGATGGACAATATCCGGCAGTTTTGGGGCGGTATGCTGGCTCTGGGCGCGACGACCTTCTGGGAAGATTTCAATCTGGACTGGATACCCAATGCCGGGCGCATCGACGAACTAATACCGGCGGGTAAGAAAGACATTCACGGCGATTGCGGAGCCTATTGCTACGTCGGATTTCGGCACAGTCTGGCGCACGGCTGGGCATCGGGACCAACGCCCTGGCTGACGGAACATGTACTGGGCATTCAGGTCGTGGAACCGGGTTGCAGAGCCATCAAAATAGATCCCCACCTCGGCAACCTGACCTTTGCCGAAGGTACCTACCCAACGCCGTACGGTGTGCTGATGGTGAAGCATACGAAACTGGCCAACGGTAAAATCCAGTCCGACATCCGTGGCCCCAAAGAAGTCCGAATCATCCGGTAACACCACCCGCGGCTCAACCATCCAGCAACCTGACGCTCTATGCTCTACAATCATCCTGCTACCCAACTAACCGCGTTTTTACTCCTGCTTGCAACCCTCATAAGCCAGCCGGCACGGGCAGACTCGGACCTGAAACCCGTTCATCTGCGCACCGAATACAAAATCAATCCGGTGACCGACGTGACCAAACCCCGGCTAAGCTGGGAACTGACATCGGCAGTGCGGGGGCAGGTGCAAACAGGGTATCAGGTTCTGGTGGCTTCGTCGGCGCAGCAACTGGCCGCTGGCAACCCCGACCTCTGGGACTCTGGTAAGGTACCGGGCAACGCCACCAATCAGATTGAATACGCAGGAACAGCTCTCTCCTCCCGCACCGTCTGTTACTGGAAAGTGCGAAGCTGGGATAAAACCGGGCAACCCGGCGCGTGGAGTCAGCCCGTTACATTCGAGATAGGTTTGCTCACCAAAACTGACTGGAAAGCGGGCTGGATTGGCAACGACCTGACGGCCCTGGGTAAAGGTAAAACGTACCACCTGCCCCCCGCGCCCTTTTTTCGGAAAGAAACGATACTCAAACCGGCCATCAAACGAGCCAGATTATACGTCACGGCGCTCGGCTTGTACGAGTTTCACATCAACGGCAAGCGCATTGGCAAGGATCAGTTCACGCCCGGCTGGACGGACTATACCAGGCGCGTCTATTACCAAACCTACGACGTTACGAACGAGTTGAAACCCGGCAAAAACGCCCTCGGCGCTATCCTGTCCGACGGCTGGTATGCTGGCTACTTAGGCTACGCGCTGCTGGTT
>JACMPG010000270.1 GCA_014377625.1 Spirosoma sp. | reverse complement strand
TTCCGGCGTCGATTCACGCCCGAACTGGTCGATTATGCCGTAGGGCCGTTTGTAGCGGGTATTTACGCCGGAGACCCGGAGCAGTTGCTGGTGTCTGAAACGTTTCCGTCGCTGATTGCTTACGAACGAGACTACGGCTCGGTACTGCGGGGCTTCATCAAAAACCAATCGTCGGCGGTTCGGAAGCAGTCATTCAGTTTTACCGACGGGATGCAGATGCTACCCAACGCGCTGGCATCGCGGCTTACGAATCTGTCGCTAAACGATCCGGTGCAGAAAATTCGGCGGGTGGGTAGCGGCTGGCGCGTAACAGGCGTATCGGGAATAACTACCGTCGATCAGTTAGTGCTGGCCACCGGCACCGACGCAGCAGCCCGGCTGGTGCAGTCATACAATCCGGAACTGGCCCGGTCTTTGTGGGCAATCAATTACCCCTACATGACCGCTGTACATTCGGTTTATAGACGTACCGATGTGAGTCATCCACTCAACGGGTTTGGCGGGCTGAATCCGAAGAAAGAGAATCGCTTTTGTGCCGGACATATCTGGAGTAGTTCGCTATTTGCGGGTCGCTGCCCTACCGATGAGGTGCTGTTCACCACGTTTGTGGGCGGTTCTCAAAGCCCTGATAACGCCCGGCAACCCGACGAGGTCATTTTTGAAAATGTTCACCGCGAGTTGGCCGGGAGTTTTGGCATTTCGGCCAGTGCGCCAGTGTTTCGGGATCTTTATCGCTGGGAGCGGGCCATCCCGCAATACGATGCGAAACTGGCCGCACTGAAACCGCTGGTGGCGGCTGCGGTAGGTGATCAATTGCGGGTTTGTGCGAACTGGTACGGCGGATTGTCGTTACCCGATTGCATTGGCAAAGCCCGCGCCATGGCCGGAGAAATTGAAACTAAATCCCTGATTAACAAATTTTAATAATTATTTTGTACAAATCACCTCCCGATTTTTGTTAATAAATTACCTGCCACTCTATACGTCCCTTGCTGTGAAAGAACGCTTAGTAGTCATACCAACCTACAACGAAATTGAGAATATCGAAGCCATTATCCGCAAGGTGTTCAGCCTGTCCGATGTCTTCGATATCCTGATTGTCGACGACGGCTCGCCCGATGGTACGGCCCGGCGCGTTCGCGATTTGCAGGAGGAATTTCCGACTACCGGACCCGACCGGCGGCTCAACCTGCTGGAACGGCGCGGCAAACTCGGCCTCGGCACGGCCTACATCGACGGGTTCAAATGGGCGTTGTCGCGGGGGTACAAATTCCTGTTCGAGATGGACGCCGACTTCTCGCACAACCCCGAAGACCTGATTAAACTTTACCACGCCTGCGCCATAGACGGGGCCGACGTAGCGGTTGGCTCGCGGTACATCAAGGGCGTTAACGTAGTGAACTGGCCGATGGGCCGGGTGCTGATGTCGTATTTTGCGGGGGTTTACGTCCGGTTCATTACGGGCATGAGCATCATGGATCCCACGGCAGGATTTGTATGCTACCGGGCCGGGGTGCTGGAGGTGATCCTGCGTAATCCCATCAAATTTGTGGGCTACGCGTTTCAGATCGAGATGAAGTTTACCTGCTGGAAATACGGTTTCCGCATCGCCGAAGTCCCCATCATCTTCACCGACCGCACCAAAGGCGTCTCCAAGATGTCGTCGCATATTTTCAAGGAAGCGGTATTTGGCGTGTTGCAGATGAAGATCAGCAGTTTCTTCCGCCATTACATCCCCCGCCCCGCTGCTGCTGTCAAAGCCGAAGTACCGGTCGATGCGGTGTAGGTTGTGTAGGTTGGACACTCTTGTCCGACCAAGCTGAAGGCTAACAATGTACCTACTCTGTGTTGTATGCTTAGCTTGAACCACAGTATTAGCCGTTTTGCGACTTGGTCGGTCAAGAGTGACCAACCTACACCGGTTGCATAAAATAAGCCTGTGACGTATTTTAGCCGACGAAAAACGGTTAACTAACTCCCGTCACCAAACTTTATTCTCTTTCTCTGAGAAATAGAGTTGCTTACCCCCTAAATATGCGTATCTCCCTTTACTTGCTTGCCCTGCTGCTATTGCCGGGGCTTCGTCCGGCTGTGGCCCAGACCATTCCGACGCCCAAAGAACACTTCGGCTTTGCCATTGGCGACGATTACCAACTGGCCACCTACACCCAGACCGAAGCGTATTTCAAGAAAATTGCGGCCGCGTCGAACCGCGTTAAGCTGGTTGATATGGGCCTGACCGAAGAAGGGCGGCATCAGTACATGCTGATCGTATCGTCGCCGGAGAATCTCAGGAAGTTAGACCGGTATAAGGAAATCTCCACCAGACTGGCCCGTGCCGAAAACCTCACCGATGAGCAGGCCCATGCCTTAGCCAACGAGGGAAAAGCCATCGTCTGGATTGACGGTGGGCTGCACGCTACCGAGGTCGTGGGCGCACACCAGCTTATCGAAACCATCTACCAGGTTGTGAGCCGCACCGACCCCGAAACGATGCGGATTCTGGACAACGACATCATCATGTTTGTCCACGCCAACCCCGACGGGCAGGAACTGGTCAGCAACTGGTACATGCGGGAAAAGACCCCCGAAAAACGCTCTGCCGACAACCTGCCCCGGCTGTACCAGAAATACATCGGCCACGACAACAACCGCGATTTCTTCATCATGAACATGAAAGAGACGCAGAACATGGGCCGTCAGCTGTTCGTGGAATGGATTCCGCAGATTATGTACAACCACCACCAGCGCGGCCCGGCCGGATCGGTGGTGGCCGGACCGCCCTACCGCGACCCGTTCAACTACGTCTTCGACCCGCTCATGGTTACGGGCATCGACGCGCTCGGTGCCGCGATGATTAACCGGCTCAATCAGGAAAACAAGCCGGGCTTTACGCGGCTCGGCGGCTCGGTGTTCTCGACCTGGTACAACGGCGGGCTGCGCACCACCACGCACTTCCATAACATGATTGGTCTGCTCACCGAAATTGTGGGTGGTCCCACGCCCGAAGACATTCCGCTGGTACCGAAACGGCTGATTCCCAACGGCAACACGCCCTTTCCGATTACACCCCAGAAATGGCACTTCAAGCAGTCTATTGACTACTCGCTGTCACTGAACTATGCCGTGCTGGGCTATGCCGCCCGCTACCGCGATGATCTATTGTTCAACATCTACCGCATGGGCAAAAACTCCATCGAGCGGGGTAGCAGCGATTATTGGGCCTTGACGCCCAAACGCATCGACGCCATCGAAGACGCCTTTGCCAACGACCCCAAAAAGGCCAAACCCGCCACCGATGCGGGTCTGGCGCAGTACGGTCTGCTGCCGAGGGGCGGTGGGGTGCCGAAGAAATACTACGATACCATCATGACGGCCCCGGCGCAGCGCGACCCACGCGGATTCATCATTCCGGCCAGTCAGGCCGATTTTGCTACGGCGACCAAGTTCGTGAACGCGCTCATCAAGACCGGCATTCAGGTACAGCAGGCCACCGCCGATTTCAGCGTAGCGGGCAAAAAATACCCGTCGGGTTCCTTCATTGTCAAGACCGATCAGGCGTTCCGGCCCCACGTGCTGGACATGTTTGAGCCGCAGGACCACCCCAACGATTTCCAGTATCCCGGTGGCCCACCCGTGCGCCCCTACGATGCCGCCGGCTGGACGCTGGCCTACCTGATGAATGTACAGGTTGACCGAATTCTGGACGGGTTCGACGGACCGTTCAAAAAGCTGCCCCTCGGCGAACTACAATCGCCCAAAGGTCACGTTATGGGCCAGGCCACGGCGGGCTACGTGCTGAGCAGCCGGGCCAACAACTCGTTTATTGCCGTAAATGACCTGCTGGCGTCGGGCATCGAGGTGTTCCGTATGCCCAATGGCACGGGCGGAAAGTCGGCAGAAGCGGGCGCATTTTTTGTACCGGCGTCGGCCAAAGCCAAAACGCTTTTAGACAAATCGGCGAAGGAACTGGGGCTGGAAATTAGCGGGCTGGCCAAACGCCCGGCTACGGCCATGACCAAAGTATCGCCCATGCGCATTGCACTCTGGGATAGCTACGGCGGGTCAATGCCGTCGGGCTGGGTACGCTGGCTGATGGAGCAGTACCACTTCCCCATGACCGTGGTCTATCCCGCCGACATCGACGCGGGCGATCTGAAGAAGAAGTTCGACGTGATTGTGTTCGTGACCCGCGCCATTCCGGCCCTCGACGGCAAAGAGGAAAACACATACAACAGCTCGGAGCGCGAACCGAAAGAAGAAAACACGCCTGCTGAGTACCGCCCGCGTCTGGGCAAAATCACCGCCGAAAAGTCGATTCCGCAGATCAAAACGTTTTTGGAAGCAGGCGGGCAGGTTGTGACCATCGGCAGCAGCACCAACCTGGCGTATCACCTCGGCTTACCCGTCCGCAACGCGCTGATGGAGATCACGACGGGCGGCAAAGACAGGCCGCTGCCCAACGAGAAATACTACATTCCGGGCAGCGTATTGCGCGTTGGCGTCGATTCTACGCAACAGGCTACGTGGGGATTACCGAGCCAGACCGACGTGTATTTCGATGCCAGTCCGGTGTTCAAACTCGCCCCCGAAGCCATTGCCAAAGGACAGGTCACGCCCCTCGCCTGGTTCGATTCGGCCAAACCGTTACGTAGCGGCTGGGCATGGGGACAGTCGTATTTGCAAGACGGCGTGACCGCGTTCATGGCTCCGGTTGGCGCGGGCAAGTTCTTCGCGTTTGGGCCGGAGATCACCTTCCGGGCGCAGGCGCAGGGCACCTTCAAGTTCCTCTTCAACCAACTCTACACCCTCGGCAAAACCAGCTCAGCCAGTAGTGAGGTTGGTACGGAGTAATACAGTAATTTTATAGTTAAGCCGCTGCCCGTATCGATCAGATACGGGCAGCGGCTTATTTTTGGCCCACTATGTCTGGTATAAAGAGAATGATTGCGGGTAACGGTCGGATAATTTTGTTGCTGTTAGTTGGTATTGGCAGGGTATCGGCCCAGCCAGACGTTTCGCAGGTTAGCGTCTCGGTCGAACGGTTAAAGCAGCACGTTTACACGCTGGCTTCCGAAGAGTTTGGTGGGCGTCAGGTGGGTACGCCCGGTCAGTTGCTGGCGGCCAATTACTGCATTCGGACCTTCAGACAGAACCATTTAACGGCTCCTTTCCGATTCGACTCCACGCAGGCATCGTTCCGTCAGGCTTTTGCCTTTACAACAACCGACGTTGCCCTGTTTGGGCCAGCGAATGGTAGTTATGGTAGTAACCTCCGGGCAACGACCAAACGGTCTGAACTGGTGCCGCTGCCGCAAACCGCTAAAGACAGCAGCAAGGTCTCATTTGGGTTCAATGTAGGCGGTCTGCTCATTGGCAACGAGCTGAAAACAGAGATCGTCGTTGTGTCGGCACATTATGACCATCTGGGCAAGTCAGGCAACCGTTTCTATCCAGGGGCCGACGATAACGCATCCGGTACGGCCACGGTGCTGGAGGTGGCCGCCATCTTCGACAGTCTGGCCCGGCAGGGTGTCAGGAGTCAGCGTAGCGTGCTGTTTCTGCTTTTTTCGGGCGAAGAAGTGGGGTTACTGGGGTCGCTATTTTTTGTCTATAACAGTTCCATTCCGCTACGTCAGCTTAAGGCTAACATCAACACTGATATGATTGGCCGGGTGGATCAGTTGCATCGGAGAACCCCCGATTATTGCTACTTAATCCGCGACGATCAAAGTGCGCCGTTGCAGCAAATTGCCGAAGCAGCTAACCGCCAAACGTCAGGATTGGCCCTCAACGAAGGAGGCTACGATACGGCCAACGACTCCGAGCAGTTCTTTTATCGCTCTGACCAGTACAACTTTGCTAAACTCGGCATCCCCGCCTTGTTCTTTACCAGCGGCCAGCACACCGACTACCACCAGTTTAGTGACACCGCCGATAAAATCAATTACGAAGCCCTGCGAAAACGCGCCACGCTGATCTTCCAAACCGCTTGGCGGGTAGCAAATGAGTGATGGCTAACCCTAAAATACCAAATTATCGATCAGGCGGACGTGGCCGAGGTGGGCGGCTATGCAAATGGCGGTTTGGCCCGGTGCCAGCACTTCGCTAACCGGCTGGAGCATGTCAGCGTTGGGAGTCAGGAAAACTCGTGTCGTTTTAGAACCAGACCCTCATCGTCTGTTGATTGAGTTCAATGACCTCCGCTGTTTCAAAGGCCGCAATCAGTTGTCCGAACGACGTCCTGAATAAGTCGAGCATGGGGCGATTTCGCAGGTTTCCCGTCGTTACGTAAAGCAGTTTGTACGGCTGTTGCCTGAGGAGGTATGAGTTGAGAAAGTCGCTGTCCTTGGTGACAACGATTCGATCTTCGGCCATACTTCGCTCGCAAATGTAGCTATCTGGGATTCTGACGTTAGCCAACAGAGACGAGACGTGCACAGCATCATACCCTTTGGATTGCAGCCACTCGGCGAGTAATACAGGCAATTGCTCGTCAACGAGGAACTTCATGCGGCCAGCGGTAACGATTTGAACTGACTTAGCTGTACAGCATACGACAGGCAAGCCCGGATGTCGTCTGGTTCAAGGGCGGGGTATTCTTCCAGCAGTTCCGGCCAGCTTGCTCCATCAGCCAGCAGTTCCAGAATGGTAGTTACCAAAAGCCGTGAGCCGCGGATAGTTGGTTTGCCGTGACAAACGGCGGGGTCGATTGTGATTCGTGCATTCATTAGCTTGTTGGGTTGTCGTTTTTCTTCAAAATACCAGATTGTCGATCAGGCGGACGTGGCCGAGGTGGGCGGCTATACAAATGGCGGTTTGGCCCGGTGCCAGCACTTCGGTAACGGGCTGGAGCGTGTCGGCGTTGGCGACTTCGACGTATTCGAGCCGGAAGCCGGGCCGGTCGGCGAAAAGAGCCGTTACGGCGGCTTTGGCCTGTGTTACGGACTGTGCCCCGCGCAGCAGATCATGGGCCATTGTCAGGGCCTCGTACAGGGCGGGTGCCTGTTGGCGTTCGGTGGACGTTAGGTTACGGTTGCGCGACGACAGGGCCAGGCCGTCAGGTTCGCGCACGGTGGGAAACCGGATTAGCTCGATGGGGAAACTCAGGTCGCGGATTAACCGGCGCACTACGGCTACCTGCTGTAAATCTTTCTGACCGAAATATGCCCGGTGCGGCTGTACGATGTTGAACAGCTTGGCCACCACAATACCCACGCCGTTGAAATGCCCCGGTCGCATGGCCCCTTCCATCACTGTTTCGAGTTCGCCAAAGTTCAGCATCAGCGCGGGCGGTTCGGGATACATCTCATCGGCAGCGGGCGCGAAAATTACGTCGCAGCCCGCCGGTTCGAGCAGGGCCTGATCAGCGTCGAGGGTACGCGGGTAGAGGGCCAGGTCGGCGGGATTATTGAACTGAACGGGGTTCACAAAGATGCTGCATATAACTACGTCGTTCTCCTCCCGGGCCTGTTCAACGAGCGCTAAATGCCCCTCGTGCAACGCGCCCATAGTGGGTACAAGCGCAACGGTTTGGGCAGGATCAAGGGTGCTGAGGTGCTGACGAAGGGCAGGAATGGACGTAAACTGACGCATCTTTTTTAGCGAAGAATGATTGAAATACGGGAAAAATTTGTATAATTTTGCAAGTTTTTTGATTCTCAGACATCACACGCTTCCCGTTACCTATGAGCAAATTACGCATTCTTTACGTAGCCAGTGAAATCAACCCCTTCCTGAAAACGTCCGACGTGGCCGATTTTGTCCGCAAATTGCCACAGGTCATGCAGGAAAAAGGCATGGAAATCCGTATTCTGGTACCGCGCTTCGGGCTGATCAACGAACGTAAAAACCGGCTGCACGAGGTGGTACGGCTATCGGGTATCAATATTGCCGTTGGCGACGAGGAAAAACCGCTGATCATCAAGGTAGCGTCCATTCCGACGGCCAAGCTACAGGTCTATTTCATCGATAACGAAGACTATTTCCAGCGGAAGTACGTTTTCCATGACAAGGAAAACCGTTTCTACGACGACAACGACGAGCGGGCTATCTTCTTCTGCAAAGGCGTGCTGGAAACGGTAAAGAAACTCGGCTGGGCACCAGACATCGTACACTGCAATGACTGGATGACCGCCCTGATTCCGCTGTATCTAAAAACGACCTACAAAAACGACCCGATGTTCAAAGACACCAAGTCGGTCTTTACGGTCTATAACAATGGGTTCGATCACCGGTTTAATGGCGACCTGATTGAGAAGGCCCGAATGATGGACATCGACGAAGCCATGCTTGCCGAATTAAAATCTGCCGATTTTACAGGCTTTATCCGGCTCGGCTCTACCTACGCCGACGCCGTGGTGCGGGCCGACGAAGAAACGAGCGAAAGCCTGAATGCCATTTTAAACGATTTCCCCGAACATAAATTTGATGCTGCCGAAGATGAAGATGTTGCCGAACGCTATTACAACCTCTACACGCAACTGGCTGGGTAGACTTTTTCTACTCGCTGGTTCCGTAGCGGGCGTTCTGGCCTGTGAAGAACCCAAGGAAATTGGTTTGTCGCCCACTACGCCGGTAGGGATTTTATACACCGACACGCTGACCATTACCCGCGAAACGATTCTGCTGGATTCAGTGCGCAGCAACGATCAAAGTATGCTGTTGGTTGGTCGTTACACTGATCCGGTCTTTGGCAAGATACAGGCGAAAGCGTTCGTACAGTCCCGCTTTGCCACCGATTTTGTCGTAAACGATACGCTGACCAACGTGGCCACAACGCCCAGCCGGATTGTCTATGACTCGACCCGTTTGGTGCTGGATCTGAACGGAGCCTGGTACGGCGACACGACGATAAGGCAGGAGATTCAGGTCTTTCGGCTGACCGACAGTCTGCGTCAGGCACAGTCATACGACATCAGCAGCGTAGTAGGTTCCGAAGCGACACCATTGGCTAAGCGGGTGATCCGTCCCCGGCCAACTGCCCGGGACTCGGTACCCGCCCGTTTTCCGTTGCCCGACGCTTATGGCAAACAGATACTTACCGTTGCAAATACTGACGCGGGTAAGGTAGCCAATAATGCGGCTTTCCAGGCTCAGTTCCGGTCGGGTCTGTTACTAACGTCCGATGCTACGGCGCAGGCAGCTATGCTGGGTTTCCAGCCCGGAGTTATATCAAATAGTACCATTTTTGGCTCCTACGTTGCCGTGTACTACCACGTGCAGGGCGAAACGTCACGCCGGACGCAATTCCTGCTGCTCAATGGCAAGCGGTTCAATCAGATCACTACCGACCGCAGCGCAACGCCGTTGGCCCGGTTGCAGAAGGGTGTTCCACTACCGGCAGCCGCTACGGGTGGGTTCACCTACAATCAGCCCGCTACGGGGGTTACGACCAAACTGAGCTTCCCATCGCTGAAAAATCTGTCGCCGGGTGGCCGGGTGGCTATCAACCGGGCCGATCTGATCATTACGCCAACTGTTCCAACAAATCTGTTATTTACCAATCCTGGTCTTCTGGCTCTGGCCGAGGTAAACGAGAAAAACCAGTTACGCCGATTACCTGTGGTTGGTACGGGTATTTCGGCATTCGGTGGTTTTCCGTTTTTAGTACCCTTCATGGGGCCATTTGACCGGACGCCGGGCAGTTTCGTTCAGGTACAGCAGGTAGGCCGGGATCTGCTGCGGAACACCTATACCTTTGAACTCGGCGGCTATTTTCAGTCGATCGTTGCCAATGTAAGTCCAAATACGGGTCTGGTGCTGCTGTCGCCCGGGGGTGATTTGCTCGCGTCAAATCCGCAAACCGGGGGCATATCGGATCAGACGCAGTTTTATCTGACAGACCGGCTCTGGCGTATGATTATGGACGGAAAAACCAGCGTGAAACTGATTGTATTCTACACAACTTCGACCTGACCGGCAGCGAGTTAGTCAAGTCTGACTTGTTTATATCGTATGTAAAAAGCCGGAATTCCGGCTTTTTACGTTTTACTTTGCATCGTAACACTCTGGAGTAGTATTCACCAACAACCAGTAGGGCGGTAATGCAGTAGTTAATCGTAAATCACTCTTCGTAAATTCTAATTCACTATGTGTGGTATTGTAGCGTATGTGGGGCAGCAGGACGCGGCTCCGATTATTATAAAAGGCCTGAAACGACTCGAATATCGGGGTTACGACAGTGCGGGCGTGGCCCTGCAAAATCAAGCGGGCCTGAGCGTATTCAAGAAGAAAGGCAAAGTAGCTGCGCTGGAAGCCGAACTGGCCGGGCGCGATCTGCACGCCACCATCGGCATGGGCCATACCCGGTGGGCCACCCACGGCGAACCCAACGACGTAAATGCCCACCCGCACTACTCGTTTCACCGGAAACTGGCTATCATTCACAACGGCATCATCGAGAACTACGCCACTATCAAACAGGCGTTGCTCAAGAAAGGACACAGCTTCCAGAGCGAGACCGATACCGAAGTGCTGGGGCAGTTTATCGAAGACATCTGGGAAAACACACCCGATGCGTCGCTCGAAGATGCCGTGCGGCTGGCGTTGCGGGAGGTGGTGGGTGCCTATGCCATTGTGGTCATGAGCGAAGCCGATCCTACGCAGTTGATTGCCGCCCGCAAAGGATCACCCTTAGTGATTGGCGTGGGCAACGGCGAGTATTTTCTGGCGTCTGATGCTACACCCATTGTGGAGTACACCAAAGACGTAATTTATCTGAACGATTACGAAGTTGCGGTCATCACAAACGATGAACTGCGCGTAACTACGCTGGACAACACGCTTACTACGCCCTACGTCCACAAGATTGAACTGGAACTCGAAGCTATCGAAAAGGGCGGTTACGACCATTTCATGCTCAAGGAAATTTTTGAGCAGCCCCGCTCCATTGCCGACTCTATGCGGGGCCGCGTCCTGGCCGACGCCGGTACAATCCAACTCGGCGGCCTGCGTGACTATATGGATCAGCTGGCTCGGTCGGAGCGGATCATTATCCTCGGCTGCGGTACGTCGTGGCACGCGGGGCTGGTGGCCGAATATCTGTTTGAAGAATTGGCCCGGATACCCGTCGAGGTTGAGTATGCATCGGAGTTTCGGTACCGTAACCCGATCATCAACGAGGGCGATATTGTCATTGCCATCTCACAGTCGGGCGAGACGGCCGATACGCTGGCGGCCATAGAACTGGCCAAATCGAAGGGAGCCACCATTTTCGGCGTCTGCAACGTGGTGGGTTCGTCTATTGCCCGCGCTACCGATGCCGGGGCCTATACCCATGCGGGGCCGGAGATTGGCGTAGCGAGTACCAAGGCATTTACGGCGCAGGTTACGGTGCTGACGATTATGGCCATTGCCACGGCCCACCGCAAAGGCACCATTACCGACGCCCTGTTTCGGCAGTTGCTGGTTGAACTGGAAGGCATCCCGGATAAGGTGGCGAAGGTGCTGGAGTCGGCGCAGAAGATCAGGGACATCGCTTATATTTTCACCTACGCCCGCAACTTCATTTATCTGGGTCGGGGCATGAACTTCCCGGTGGCCCTGGAAGGTGCGCTGAAGCTCAAAGAAATTAGCTACATCCACGCCGAGGGATACCCCGCTGCCGAGATGAAGCACGGCCCCATTGCCCTTATCGACGAAGACATGCCAGTGGTAGTGATTGCAACCAAAGATGGCTCGTACGAGAAAGTGGTGTCGAACATTCAGGAGGTGAAAGCCCGCAAAGGCCGCGTCATTGCCATAACGACTGAAGGCGACACCAACCTGCCCGATATGGTTGACTTCACCATCGAAATTCCGAAAGTCCACGACGTACTGATGCCGCTGATCTCGGTGGTACCGCTGCAATTACTGGCCTACGACATTGCCGTAATGCGGGGCCGCAACGTAGATCAGCCGCGCAATCTGGCCAAGTCCGTAACGGTAGAGTAAGCGGGGAAATATATGAACGATTGGTACGATATACGCTGGCTGGGTTGGGGGCAGTGGCAGCAATACCGATTTTCCAATCCGCTGGTGCTGTGGGGTATTCCGGTGGTGTTACTACTGTTTGTGCTGCGTTACTACCTACACCGCCGTTCGCAGCAGCGATTGACGATATCGCTCGAACCAATACTGCTCCGAACGGCGGATGGTCAACCAGCGCATAGGAGCGCAACGTTATTGCGCGGTCTTCGGTACGTACTGCCCATCAGCGTTTTTCTGGGCGTGAGCCTGGTACTGGTGGCCCTGGCCCGGCCGCAGATTGTGCGCGAGCAGCGGGAGGAAGAATCGGACGGAATCGATATTATGCTGGCGATGGACGTATCAGATTCGATGACCGAAACCGATTTGCCACCCACCCGACTGTCTGCCGCCCGGCGCGTGGCGCAGTCGTTTGTGAAAGGCCGTAAACACGACCGCATCGGGCTGGTAGTCTTTGCCGGGGAAGCCTATTCGCTCTGCCCGCTCACCACCGATTACGACCTCGTTAAGCAGTACCTGAGCGACTTGAACGCCCGGATGATCCGCACGTCGGGTACGGCCATTGGCGATGCCCTGTCCCGGTGTATCCTGCGGCTACGCCCCCAAACCACCGCCGACAGTACCCAAACGGATAGTCTGAGATCGGGCACCACCCGCAGCAAAATCATTATCCTGCTCAGCGACGGCGACAACACAGCGGGCAACCTCGACCCCGTTACGGCGGCCCGGCTGGCCAAAGCGTTTGACATTCGGATTTATACGATTGCCGTAGGTAAACCCATTACGTCGGCGTTGGAAGCGGCCACGGTCGATGAAGGGATTTTGAAGACGATTGCCGCCACGGGCAACGGCAGTTTTTTCCGGGCCACCGACACCCGCCGGCTTCAGGCCATTTTTGCGCAGATCAACCGGCTCGAGAAAGCCCCCGTTCGAGTCCGGGTCTCCGAAGATGTGCGCGATTATTACCGGATTTATCTGCACTGGGCCATCGTATTTCTGCTACTGGCCCTGCTGCTAAAATGCACGATCTTCGGTAATGTGCTGGAGGATTAGGGGCCGCCGGCGCGGCTTACTTTTTTTAGCCACAGATATACCAGCATGGACGCGCCCGTACCGATGAGCGAGCCGACGAACACGTCTTCCACGAAATGCTGAAACAGATACACCCGGGAGTAGCCGGTAAGAGCCGCTATTAAAAAGTAAACCCAGCCCCTATCCTTTCGCCTGTCCAGAAAAGCCAGCAGACCAAACAGCGCGAAAGCCGACGTGGTGTGGCCCGACGGGAAACTGTTGTAGCTGTGAATATCCAGCCCTTCGATGAGGTGATATTCGCTAAGCGAATGCTCGAAAAAACGCAGCGGGCGCGGAGACCCATCAAATACAACCGTTTTCAGAAACAACGATACCAGCGACGACAGGGCGAAACTGGCAAAAGCCAGAATACCCATTCGGCGATTGTATATCAGCAGAATAATGCAGATAATCACAAAGAAAGCCCCGTCGCCGAGGTACGTGACGTAGAGAAAGAAAACGTCGGCTATGGGCGTGTTGCGGACGTTAACCCAGCGCATCAACTGTGTTTGCGTAGTGAGCAGCTGCAACGTACCGACAACGGTCAATGTGAGCGCGTAGGGAAGAAAAAACCAGCGATTTCTACGCAACAGGTCAATTAAAACCGACATAGCTTAGCGGGCGGGTTGCGCTTTTTCGACGGTGATACCCACGCTTTCGATGTGTAGCAGTGGGTCCTGACGCATGTACTGGCGCAGCTGCATGGTGTACTTGCCCTGCTTGGGAAACCGGTAATTGCGCTTCATCAGAAATTTATGGTCGTACAGATCGCCGATACCGTCGCCGTTGGGTTTGCCGGTTTTGGCATCCATCAGCAGCAGTTCGTCTAAGCGCGACTCGATTTCTTTGCCGGTGGCGTCGCGCAGGTAGCGCGTCACATACAGGTTGTAGTAGCCGTATGACAGGCTGTTACGCAGGTTATAATAGATGTTGTACGGCACCGATGCGTCAGTAATCTCGAAGGTGAACGACGGTGCATTCTTGACGTACCACTTACCGCCATCAATATCTTCATACGCTTTGTAAACCGCGTTGCTATCGCAGTTAGTCAGCAGCAGTGCCAGACAAACCACCCCGATCAGTTGCTTCATATCTCGTTTTAACAGGAACGACAAAGCTACTACGCACCGTATAGCTTATCAACTTCTGGCAGCACTGGCGCGAAAACGATTGAAATAGTTTGCAAACGATAAAAATAGTTTTAGGTTTACGTTATGGAAAAACTAACTGCCAAAGAAGAAGAAGTTATGCAGGTATTGTGGCGCATGGAACCATGCTACGTAAAAGACATGGTGCCTGAGTTCAGCAACCCGCCCCTCCATTACAATACGGTCTCGACCATTGTCCGCAACCTCGAAGAAAAAGGCTACGTAAACCACCGCGCCTACGGCAATACCCACCAGTATTTTGCCGTCGTGAGCAAAGAACAGTATCAGAATCGCTTCGTACTGACCAAAGTCGTGGGCGATTATTTCGACAATTCGTACAAGAACTTAGTGAGCTATTTCGCCGAGAACGAAAAAATATCCGCCGACGAACTCCGCGAAATTCTGGCTATGATCGAGAAAAAGTAGCATCCGTTACGAATTACGCAAATCAATTTCTCATGGAAACCCTGCGTTACATAGTGCTGGCCAATGGGCTGTTGCTGGTAGTGAGTGTGGCATATTATGTCCTGCTCCGTCGCGAAACATTCTTTGGAGCCAACCGGCTGGCCCTCTGGCTGGGCGTAGTAGCCGCGCTGGGTCTGCCCCTGCTCACCCTACCCGACTGGCGACCACAGCCTGTCAAAAACGTGATGTACCGAACGGCGCAGGTAATCGTTCCGCGTGTTCTGCCCACTCCGCCCCCGGCAGATGTGACCATCACCATGCCAAACGGCAAGACGTACCCGGCCTTTGGTGGACAACTACCCGCACCGGTTGGCTGGTCATGGCAACAGCTACTGATTGTTCTCTACGGACTCGTTGCGCTGGCGTTGCTAATCCGGCTCATGGTGCAGTTGCTATCACTCCGGCGGCTCATCAACCAGTCAGAACACGAGCCGTATTCCGATTTTGTGCTGGTACATAATCCGACCGTCGCTTCGCCGTTTTCCTTCTTCAAATGGGTGGTGCTGAACCCCGACAACCACGCACCATACGAACTGGAGCAGATTCTGCGGCACGAACGGGTACACGTGCGGGCGTGGCACAGCGCAGACATGCTGGGAGCCGAGGTGCTGGGTATTTTTTTCTGGTTCAATCCCGCCGTATATCTGTTCCGGCATCTGCTGCACCAAACCCTCGAATTTGCCGCCGACCGCGCCGTGCTGAACGAGGGCATCGACGCACGGTCGTACCAGTACAATCTGGTAAAAGTGAGTCTGGCGGGTGGTCGGGCAGTCATCGGAAACACCTTTAGCAGTTCTGAACTGAAGCAACGTATCGGTATGATGAACCGGCGCGGCTCCGGCCCTTCGGTTTGGGCGCGGTACGTGTTGTGGGCCGGTATGCTGGGGTTGATGGGACTGGCGTGTCGGCATAAGCAGGATGAACAATTTTCCAAAAATCTGGCGGTCAATGATAAACGACTGTCCGCCACCAGTCCAACGCGGGCGAGGGTTGTTGCCCTGGAAGATTCCGGTCCGTGGTATCAGCACCTGGCCCTGTATCAAACGCGCTCAGGCACCCGGCTTGCTACCAGCGAACCAGTCGTTTTAACGCTTAAAGGAAATCGCTTTGCTATCGCAGATGGCTATACATTCGCGGTTGCCGTGTATCTCGATGGGAAAGAAACGCCCGCAACATCACTCAGCCAGATAGCGCCGGAGTTTGTGCGTGAGGTATTCGTGATGCATCAGTGGGACGATCAGCCCGGCATCAACACAATCCTGAAACCTTACCAGATACTAATCCAGACAAGCCCGAAACCGCTGCAGTTCAGCGGGCATCGAAAACAGTTTTTCACCCTCTTACAGGCGGCCAGTCTGTCACAGCATCCCCACGGTGATTCGCACATGTTCACCATGAATTCGTTACTCGAAGCCACCTTTTTCCACAACAAAAACGCGCTGGTCGAACGGAGCCCAAACGAGCATTTGAAACTGTACGATGAGTTTACCGACAACACCGTCATTTTCATAAACCGAATTCCCGCCACAGCCGCCGACGTCAGGACGATTCACGTGCGCGAGGTAGCCCGGCTGCAAACCCGCGAGCGGCCCTACACCGACTGGTTTCGGGCTGACAACCCGCTTCCCCGTTTTGAATTGCATATTCAGACTGAACCCAAGCGCGCCAAACGAGACAGTACCTACTACGTATTTAGTCCGTTTTACTCGGGTGATTTTTAGCTGGTAATCGCAATTTTAACGGGTAACCACCCATCGCGTAGTCATCATATACTAGTGTTGCTTAAAGATTAAGTAGTCGGGTAGAGTTTGTGTAGTTTTATCCGGGCATCTTTGGTGGTAAACTGCCAGTTCGCTTTCGCCTGTTTGGCATTCCGTTTTGCCTGCCAAGCGTTAATTTCTGCCACCAGCAATTCTTTTGTCGCAATGTGCCGATTTAGGCAATCTCGTTGCAAAATAGAAAGTTCGATGGCTCCGGCCACCCGGCTCAGCCATGTCCAACCACGAACCATGTTTGGGCGTGTACACAAACTCCAGTCGATCCAAATAACTTCGGGCTTTTTCAGCCCCAAAAACTGTATAAAAAGCACTGGGTTTGTGAGCACTCAGGTTGTCGCCAACTACCGTCATTTTTAGGCATTGGGCATATGGGCCATCCATTAGATTCGCAATCACGCCCACCCAGGTAATCGCTTTGTGATCGTCTTCGACGGCTACAAAACGCTGCCCTGCCAACGGCTCAAACGCCATATAAATCTCTCCAACTCCATGTCGGACGTATCGCTCCGGCGACCCGGTCCGAATCCTCAATTCGAGTACCATCAGCCGACCGATACTGCTTGATCTCAATGAGTTGTTTGGGCGATTCGTCCACACAAACAACGGGAAACCGTTCGTCATATGGCCGCTCATAAACGGCCAGCACCTGTTCCATGTGATACACAAAGTCAGCATTTTGCTTGGGTGGTATCACCGCATCGGCGGACCGCCAGCCTTTGACCCGCCAGGGCTTAACGGGGCCGCCCGGCGGTTCGTTTTTTTTAACACCGTCGCCACACTCGTGTGGGAGAACTTGTCAACCACTTGTAACTCGACCAGCCGGTCAGCGATAGCCTGTAGTTTCCAGCGACTTTCACCGGCTGGCGGCTCACTACAGGCAATGGCAATCAGGTGGGCTTCGAGCTCACCAGTGATTTTCTTGTCGGAACGGGGCTGGTGGGGGTTGGGCTGAAAAACAGCCATGCCCCGCTCGCAGAAGTCTTTGCGAATCCGCTCCACGCTGCGGGTCGAGAGATGATAGGTAGCGGCAATATGGGTTTCGCTTTGGCGTTCTACCGCATCATCGCTGGCCAGCAGCACTTGTGCTTTTTGGATTGATTTAGCGGCTGCTTTGCCCTTCTGAATTTTAGCCAGCAACTCTAGGCGTTCATTGGGCGTGAGTTTGAATCGATACTTGACCATGGCAGTAAGAAGTTATTCTTCTAAAAGCCAAAGAACCTGACAAGCTAATCTTTATGTAACACTAGAACGCTTCGCCCGCAACTCGGGCCGGTATCTAACCGGCTACCTGTCCAAAAACTGGATTACCGAGAAGCAATTCAACACCGACGTGTTTGCCACCGCTAACAAGACGTTCAGCAACGATTTCAGCGGATCGCTGCTGGTGGGTGTGAACTACAACAGCCGCCAACGCGCCACGCTCCAGAACGCCATTACCAACCTGATTGTACCAACCGCCCCCGATATCCTGACCAACGCCCTGAACTCGAACCTGACGGCGGGAAACTACAACTCGCTCATTCGGACGTATGCGTATTATGCGCAGGCCGACGTGCAGGCGTACAATCAGCTGTTTCTGACGCTGACGGGCCGGAACGAGAGCGCGTCGACGTTTGGCGCCAGGACAAACAGCAGTTTCTTCTTTCCATCAGCGGCTTTGGCGTGGCAGTTTAGTAAGCTACCCGTACTGGAAGGCGGTTCGCTGCTGAGCTTCGGTAAGCTCCGGCTGACGTGGGGGCAGGTGGGCATTCAGCCGCAGCCGTACCAGAATTTTACGACGTTCGGCCCAGCCAATTATTCGGACTTTTTCGGGTTCACGAGCGGGTTGTCGGCGGCCAGTGCGCTGTACGGCGGGGGCTACGTGCGGAGTACCACGGCGGGTAACGATTTTCTGCGCCCGGAGCGCAAAACCGAAGCCGAAGTGGGCGTTGATTTACGTTTTCTCAACAACCGGTTCAGTTTGTCGGCTACGGGCTACACCAATAACACCAAAGATGTAATCCTGTCGCTGAACGTGCCGAACGAAACAGGCTACACCATCCGCAACAGCAACGCGGCCGAACTGGCCAACAAAGGACTCGAACTCGATGCGGGTGCCGACCTGATTCCAACCGGTGCCTTCAGGTGGAACCTGTCGGCCAATTTCTCGCTGAACCGCAGCAACGTAGTTTCGCTGGCGGGTGCATCGGCCTACACTCTGCCCGATAGCTACATGCAGAACTCATCGCTGATTCCGGGGCAGCCGTTCGGTATCTTTTACTCGACCGATTTCCAGAAAGACGAAACGGGCAGGTATATCTTAGACGCGAACGGCTTCCCGCAGGGCGGCACCGGCAACGAAATCATCGGTAACCCCAACCCAAACTGGCGGGGTGGGCTGGGCAGTACCTTCTCCTACAAAGGGCTGTCGCTGTACGTACTTTTCGACCGTGTATCAGGCAATGATTTTTTCAACGGCACGCGCGGGTCGATGTATGCGTTTGGTGTACACGGCGATCAGGGCAATACGGTAGTAACCCCAGCGGGTGGTCTGAAAGATGTGAATGGCAGCCTTATTCCGGCGGGCACGGCCTTTCAGGGGCAAATCAAAGACTTCGGTGCTGGCCCGGTGGCCATCAATCAGGCGTGGTGGCAGGGGCGGGGAACGGCTTCCAACTCGGCCTCGTACAAGCAGTTTGTGGAAGATGCCAGCGTATCGCGGCTGCGCGAGATTACATTGTCCTATAGCCTGCGTAGTCCGGGTTTTCGTCGGTTCACGCACTTGTCCAGCGTCGATTTCAGCCTGACGGGCCGCAATCTGGTGCTATGGACGAACTACACCGGTACTGATTCCGAAGTAAATATTTCGGGCGCGGGCCTGTCGCGCGGGCAGGACTGGTTCACCAACCCAAATACAAAATCGGTACTGTTCTCGGTACGTATTGCGTATTGAACAACCCCACCCCAACCCCCCCAATGGAGAGGGCGGTCTGACGTATCGGTTGGGGTGGGGTAAAACGACGAAATTCATGAAAAAACTATCCCATAAATTCATCATCGCCCTGCTGGCCATCTACGTTCTGGGCGGTTGCAAAAATCTGTTCGAGGAACCCAACATCCAGCGTAATCCCAACGCCGTGACGGATGTGGATGTGGCTACGCTGCTATCCGGTACGCTACTCGGCGTGGCCATGCTGCACGAAGACACCGATGTCAGGATTGCGTCTATCTGGGCGGGCGAACTGAATGGGTTGTCGCGGGCGCATCAGGGGTTTGCGCAGTACATCGTTTCGTCGCAGGCGTTTGTCTGGAACACGCTCTACCCGGTTGGAAGTCAGGCCAGGCTTATCCAGACCAAAGCCGATGCGCTGGGCGACAAATGGATCAAAGGCGTGGGGCAGGTACTGGAAGCCCTGGTCATCGCCAAAGCCACCGACCTCTACGGCGACGTTCCATACCGCCAGGTGTTCGACCCGGAAACGTATCCCACGCCGGTATTTGACAGGCAGACGGACGTGTATGCGGCTCTGCAAACCACGCTGGACAACGCCATTGTGAACCTGTCGGCTCCGTCGGGGCTGGCCTTTGCCGCCCAGGATTTTATGTACAAAGGCGACGTGGTGAAGTGGAAAGCGGCTGCCAATACGCTGAAAGCGCGGCTGTATCTGCACACCGGAGACTATGCCAAAGCCGTGTCGAGTGCCGTGCTGGGTATTGGCAGTACAGCGAATGATTTGCTCGTTCCGCACGGCACGAGTCAGGGCATCGACATCAATCAGAACTACGATTTTTTTCGCGTTAGTCGGCCCGGCGATACGGGTTTCAACGGTGCGTACCTGCCCAAACTGATGCAGTCACGTATCAACCAGGCTAATACCAAAACCGATGAAACTGCCCTGTATAATCATTATTTCAAGACCGGCATTACGGTCACCGGCAGTCTGGACCCCAACACGGCAGACGGTGCGTTTACGGCCAACGCGCCCCACCCCATTCTGACGTACTACGAAAATCAGCTCATCATTGCCGAAGCACAGGCCCGGCTGGGCGTTTCTGACAGCGCACTAACCGCGCTCAACGCCGTTCGGGCGGGACTATCGGTCGGCTACGTCAATGGCAAAACCATGCCGGTTGCGGGCCGCAGGTACGAGCCATATATTGTGGCCGATTTTGGTCCGGGCGGGCTGGCTAATAGCACGAGTTTGCCGACGGTACAAACGGCATTGTTGTACGAAATTATCAGTCAGCGGTACATCGTTTTTCTGATGCAGTACGAAGCCTTTACCGATTACCGCCGGCTGGCCAAAGCCCTACCCGTAGTGCAGTTGCCTATTCCGCTGTACGTGGGTACGAAAAAACCGCAGCGCTTCATTTACCCGCAGGGCGAAGTAAACACCAACCCGAACGTACCCAAACCCCTGCCCGACCAATTCATGAACGTGCCGCTTTTTTGATTTCTTCTGGTAGGATGACGTTTTTGTCATTCCGACGAAGGAGGTATCTCTATGTAAAAAAATCTTTTATATAGAGATACTTCGTTCCTCAGCATGACAAATTCAGGTCAACTCAAATCTCCCCCATGCCAACGATCCCAACCAACTTACCCGTCCTGTCGGAAAGTACGTTTTGGCGGTACTTTAATTTTACCGCGCTGTATTTTGCCGAAGGGCTGAACATGGGGATGCTGTTCGTCGGTATTCCGGCCTGGATGGCGATGCAGGGCAAAACACCGACCGAAATCGGTACGTTCGCCGTGGCCTGTGCATTGCCGTGGACGTTTAAATTCGTGGTGGCCCCGCTCATGGACCGGTACACGTTTTTGCCGATGGGCCGCAAACGCCCCTGGGTTTTGTTCGGGCAATTTGGTCTTGTGGGTGGTCTCATTGTGATAGCCTACGTACCGGACCCGCTGAACAATTTACAGCTATTTGCCGGGGCGGCTTTTCTGCTGTCGAGTCTGGGGGCCATTCAGGATGCGGCTACCGATGGCATGGCGGTCGATATCATCCCGGCCGACGAGCAGGCCCGTACCAATGGATTTATGGGCGGTGCCAGAATGATTGGCAGTTCGCTGGCGTTAGCCGCCGGTAGCTGGCTGTTGAACACCTACAGTTTTACAGCAGCCATGCTCGCGATTGCGATTCTGATTGGACTTATTACGCTGGTACCCATCTGTCTGCGAGAAGAACCCGGCGAAAAGCTGCTGCCCTGGACGGCGGGGAAATCGTCGGTACACGGTCAGAAAATGCAGCTAACGAACTGGGGTACTATTCTGAAATCGTTGTACAGCGTTTTTCGGTTGCGCAACTCATTGCTGATTTCGTTGCTGCTGTTTATTTCGATGGGGTCGTATAATTTCTTCGAGACCTTGTTGCCGCTTTTTGCCGTAAAAATTTCGGGCTGGACCAACGTTTTTTATTCGCAGGCGTTTGCCACCGCCGATTTGATTGGCGGTGTCGGCGGGATGCTTTTAGGTGGGTATTTAATTGAGCGTTTCGGGAAGAAGCGCATGATTAGCCTTTATTTTCTGGGCATCATAACCCTTGTTGCCGGACTGGCTTTTTTAAAAGACTACTGGGCCGATACGGCCTTTATGTACGGCTTCAT
Source organism: Spirosoma sp. (assembly GCA_014377625.1). GTDB lineage: Bacteria > Bacteroidota > Bacteroidia > Cytophagales > Spirosomataceae > Spirosoma. Next base: position 15,131 of record JACMPG010000270.1, on the reverse strand, counting down.
CATCGCGTATCGGTGGTTAAACGCCTTCGCCAAAATTGGCGTGTACGCCATCGCTATGCAGTGCTGTTCCAAACTGATTTCGGCCAGTCAGTTCACGTTTTACATGACCATCGGCGCACTCGGCTCAATGGTGGGGGCCACGCTGATTGGACCGATCAAAGAAAATGCCAGTTGGGAACTGACGTTTTTCTCGTTCGTCGGGATGCTGTTGCTCGCTATGCTGGTACTGCGCCTGATAAACATCGACCGGCAGGTAGAACAAATGGCCGAACTGGACCAGGAAGAAGCCGAAAGCCAGTTGCTGCTTATGGAGTAACGAGTTTTTTCAACCCGTAGGAAACAGAGGATTCACAGAGAAAACAGAGAAGCAACTGTAATTCTCCGTCAATTTTTTGTCTCCCTCACCTCTATGAATCCTCTGTTCCCTCTGTGTTAAAATTTAATTCAGACGACCAGAAATAGCCAAGTCCGGCTGCACCACCCCAGCCAACGAGCAGCCACGCGCTGACCGGCAACCCGAACATGATAGCCAGCAAGCCGATGATAAACCCAGAAAAAACGCCCGTTTGCCAGGGTTCGGGAGATATGTTACGTCCGTAGGCCAGCACGTGCAGCAATAGTAGCCAGCCCCAGCCGGTTAGCCAGAGCAGACTCACGTAGCCAATCGACACCGTGGCCGGTACGTTGCGCCAAAGCAGCAGGAGTTCGGGGAGCCACAGCAGCCCGTAGGTTAGCGCGTATCGGGTTAGCCGTTGTGCCGTTGACAATGGTAAATTGGGCAGAAAAATCAGGTAGCGATGCTCAAAATCGCTGAGTTCCTGCGCCACACGTGAGTGGGTAATCAGAGCCAGCATCAGGCCGATGAGCAGCAGCCGCTCGTCGTAATCGTCGGTGGGGTAGAGCCGGCAAACGCCCACCAGCAACCCGCCCGAAATCAGCTTGGTCAGCAGCAGTGACAGCGGTTTGTGCCGTAGCCAGTACGTCGGAAAGAACAGTTCGTAGCGCAGCTTTACCGAAGTCCGGGGGAGTCGAAAGGCGTTGGGTGGATGGTGCCGTAGCCGGTAGTCGGCTCCCACTGCGGCCAGTGTAACAAGGGTGATAAGGGCGATAATGATGACGAGAAACGCTCCCCAAGCTCCGTAATGCACCGCCCGTGCCAGCATCCAGACGGCATAGCCAATGACCGGTAGCAGTAGTTTCCCGAGCAAAATCAGCCAGAACAGCCCGCGCGTTGGCGTCGGTACCAGCCGGAGCGTATCAAGGAACAGATGTTCCGGCGCGGCCAGTTGGCTTCGCACAAAGCTGAGCGTTCGGTACGTGTACAGCGTCCATAAGCCGATAATCACCGATAGTAAAAACGGCGACCCGAGAGCCGCCGTAATCAGGGCTTCGTGGTCTATCGGCCGCATGAAGCCGAAGGCCAGCAATACCACGACGAGGAACGTACCGGCATTGCGGACGTAAAACGGCAAAACCAGCAACCGGTATAAGACAGTGAGCATAGGTGTAGTCAGGTTACGGGAACGATACCTCCGTGACCCACCTGCCAGATACCCGTCAGCGGCAGACCCGTCAGGCTTACGTCCTGATGCGACGTGAGCCAGAACGATACGTCGTGCTGTTCGCGTAGTTGGCGGACGTGAGCAAACAGCCGTTGGGCCGTTTCAACGTCGAGGGTGGTCAGCGGCTCGTCGAGCAGCACCAGGCGGGGGGTACCGAGCAGGGCCAGTAGCAGTGACGTTTTCTTGAGCATGCCACTCGAAAACTGACCCGTGGGTTTGGTCCAGAAATCGCGCATACTGAGTACGTCGATGAGTTCGTCGGTCTGCCCGACGGGCGACTGTTTGGCCCGGCCCACGAAACTGGCCAGGTCGCGGGGTGTCAGAAAATCGGGATAAAGTGGTTCAGCTTCGGCGTAGTTGACTCGCATCCGGTAGGCCACCGGGTCGCGGTTTATCTCGTAGGCATTGTCCAGCACAATAGTCCCGCTAAATGGCAGCAAACCCGCCACGCAGCGTAGAAACGTCGTTTTTCCCGACCCGTTCCCGCCCCGGAAGTAGTGAAAACCCGGCGCAAACGCCAGCGACGGTACGGTCAGCACGGGTGGTCCGGCGTCGGTATGGTATGATTTGACGAAGTTAGAAACGGTGAGCGTCAAGGGAAGGGTGTGAAGCGTGAACAGCGTATAGTGGTATGTCCAATGCTACGGCGTAATAATGACGGATTCCGTTTGTGACTCCATCACCTGCCCACCATCGGTCTGCACCCGAATGGTGAACCGGTGCGCGGCCACCCGGTCAGTCGGTTCGGCGAAGCGCAGAACGATGTAGGAATCCGCAGTTGGCTGTGCGCCGTTTAGAAACGTTGCTAATGGTTGCTGATTGAGTGAACTGTGGCCGATTACCATCAATTCACTCAAATCATCACCGGCCTTGAAACGGGCGTTGTATGATTGATCGCTGGTGACAGTCAACTGATTGATTCGGCTAATGGGTGTCACTGCCGGATCGCAGGCGTAAAGAGCAAACCCACCCACCGACCGGCTTGCCAGTACTTCTCTGCCCTGTAAACCGATCTCTAATGCCTTATATCGAATAGAGTCGCCATTGGTCAGTGTACGAGTAAGCGGGATCGGCGTTCCCAAGTCATACGCGTTCCGATCTGTGCTGCGCTGTAGAACCGGTTCATATCGTTCAACCCGATACCGGTACGGCTGTGAGTCACGACATGAATCACAACTTACTACACTGCTCAGCAGAACGGGTCCGATGAAAAACGCGAGAAATACGAATAGTCGGTTCATAATAGTACGTAGTTTAAAAAGTCCATTACCAGCTTACGCTGAGCCGAACACCCCCAACAAAATTACGTGCGGGAGCCGCGTTGTAGTATCGCCCGCCAAACGCGTTGATGTCGTAGCCCAGCGAATACGTCTGGTCCAGCAGATTATCGCCACTTGCATACACATCGAGTGTCACGATTTTACCCAACGCGTGCCGATAGCCGAGCGTGGCCTGGAGCAGCCGGGTGGGATCAGCGGTGGCGGTGTTGGCGTCGTTCAGATAAAACGGATTTAGAAACTGATACGTCACGTAGCCGTACAGTCCGGCGTTGGTGCGGAGGTCCACTCCCGTTACGTTCGTTACCGGCGCAACGCCCGGAATCCGGTTGTTCGACAGGTCGGTGCTGCCCTGCTGATAATCGCGGTACCGGAAATCCGTCAGCGTCAGATTGTTCCACACCCGAACGTCGAATGCTTTACCGCGTAGATCGTAGCTGATCTGCGTTTCCAGCCCCCGTTGGTTGGTGCGGCCTGCGTTCACGAAAAACTCAGCCCCGGCAGCGTTAGACCGGCGCACAATGGTCTCGCGTAGCCCGAACTGATACGCCGATACCGACACCTGCAACCGATTCTGCCACGCCGAGCCGCGCAAGCCGACCTCGTAACTCGTGCCGCGTTCGGGGTTTAGCGTCGTGTTGAAGCCCCCCGCCGACGGCCTGATCTCGTCGCGCGACGGGGCCGAATAGCCCGTGCTGATGCTCGCAAAAGCCGATACGCGATCCCCGAACGTGCGCAGCAACGCTACCCGTGGCAACCAGACCGGCGTAAACGTACGGGTCAGCAGTTCGGCGGGTATGGCTCCGGCGGCCCGTATGGGAAAGCGCGTAAACCCGTAGCGCACATCGTTACGGCTAACCCCCGCCGTGAGCCGGAAGTGAGCCGGTAGTTGGGTTTCAGCCTGGGCAAAAAGGGTGGTTTGGCGGGCGGTCAGTTCTTCGTCGGTCTGGATGGTGTCGGGTACGCCCGCGCGGTTGCCGAAGTTCCGAATCACGCTGAACGTACGAAGCAGTTCGGCTCCCACGGTAAATGTCGTGGGTAGCGGACCGTTTGGCAGCCGGATTTGCGTGACGGTACGTCCGCCCAGTCCCTGATCGGCGGTTTTCTGGTAGTTGGTGATGAACGGATTGGCGAAGTCGGTGGTGGTGCCGTAGATGGCCGTGGTGTTCTGGATGCGGTCACTCCAGCGGTACTCGTGCGACAAACCGAGGTAGCCGTATTTCTGGTAGATACCCGCCTGTTGTTGAACACTGCCCGGCAGAGTGCGCGTGGCCGGTCGGGCAGCCTGCGGGTTAGCCCCGAACTGCGCATCGGTCAGGCCGCCCGGCGTCTGGTAGTGCAAATCGGAATACAGCCCCAGCACCGACAGCGTTTGTTTTTCGCTCACCGAAACCGAGCCGCTCAGCGTCAGGTTGTCGCGCACGAGTCCGCTGTTGTCGCGGTAGCCGTTGCTTTGCAGGTGATTGTAGCTGAGTGAGAGGGCCGTTTTTCCGTCGCCCGTTTGCGCCGTTACGCCGTTGCCGAACAGCCCGTAGCTACCGCCGAGGGTCGATAGTTCGACATGGCTTTTCTTGTCGGGCACGGATAAGCCGCTGAACAGCACCGTACCGCCCGTACCGGCCCCGTACAAACTACCCGACGGTCCTTTGATAACCTCGATGCGACCCAGCGTTCTGACGTCCAGTGCGTTGAGGGGCGTATTGCCGCCCGCGTCGGTCAGGGGCAGTTCGTTCCAGTACGCTTTGATGTTGCGCACCCCAAACGGCGACCGGATGGCACTGCCCCGAATGCTGATCCGGTAACTCCCCGGCGACCGTTCGTCGGCCCGCACGCCGGGCAGCGTGTTGAGGGCCGGGATGGGCGTGGGTGTACCGAACCGCTGCTGCAAATCCCGGCTCGTGAGCAACCCCACCGAAGCCGCCGTTTCCAGCAACCGCCGGTTCGTTGCGTACCCCCGCACCACCACCTCGTTGAGTTGCAGCGTATCGTTGGTCAGGGAAGTGGGGGTGGGGGTTTGGGCGAGGAGGGTGGTTGACAGAAGTACTGAAATCAAAACAAGAGTGTATGTTGTACGAAGGCGAAGCATCTTATGGGAATCGAAAATAAATTTTGAAAAATGTAATATTTGATTTAAGTTTGGATATCAGATGTGGCGTATACCAGTTTGATTTCTAGGTTTCTATCATCTCTTTTCTTCCTGATTCTTATGAAAAAACACTCATTCACTCCCCAAAACTACCGCACACATGGTAATCGTGAGCAAGAAGAGAATCAACGAGTATGCGTTGACCAAACACCAGGCCACCGAAGCGTTGAATGAATGGTTTATCAAGACAAAGGTAGCCGACTGGAGTAACCTTGCCGACGTCAAGAACACGTTCAACTCAGTCGATTATATTGGTAATGACAACTACGTCTTTAACATTAAAGGCAATCAATACCGTCTAATTGCCCGGATAATATTTCCCGTAAGGACTGTTTTCATTCGGCTCATCTGTACTCACGCCGAATATGACAAAGTCGATGCCTCTTCTGTTTGAAGAGACTTACTTAATTACTACATGATTCTGACCGTAGAAACATCGACGGAGTACGAGCAGGCTATGGAGGTGATCGAAACCTACTTAGCCAAAGGCTCTACTAACCTTACCGAACCCGACTTGGCGGAGCTACAACGGCTTTCGCTGCTGGTTGAACGGTACGAAGACGAGCATTATCCAATGCCTGTTGAACCGGCCACACTGCCGGAAATGATACGTTTGCGTATGTTCCAGGAAAACCTGAAGCAACGTGATACTGCGAAAATTCTTGGCATTACTGAAACCCGTCTGTCTGAAGTGTTGACAGGCAAGCGCAAAGTTAATATGGACTTGGCTAAACGTCTCCATGACCGGCTACGCATCCGGGCTGAATACATTCTCAAAACGGCTTAGTCAGGCAACTTCATCCGGTAGAGCCGAAATGGATAATCGGTTTTGTCCTGCCCATTGTTAAATTTCGCACCCCGGTTGATCTGGGCGTCGGTCATGTACAGATAGCCGTCGGGGCCAATAGAAAAACTGTCGGGCCAGCTGAAGCGGCTGTCTCTGGCCAGGGTTTTCAATTCACGGCTGGGCGTCAGGTAGCGCACAGCTTTGGCGGGCGAGTCGGTCAGGTACACGTTGCCGTTGCGGTCGGCGATCATGCCGTGCGACACGCCCGTTTCGGCCGCAACCTCTACTTTTGCCGACAGTTCTGCCGCCGATAGCGTTGGGTTGCGCAGGTGTTCGGTAGCCAGGCGGTATAGTTTCGTCTGGGTGATGGGCCGGTAGTAGAGATACTGAAAATCGGTAGTCAGAGCAATGCCGTTCACGTTGCTGCTAAACGGTTTGCCGGCCTTATCGCGAACTTCTTTGCCATCAAGTTTCAGGACAAAATCAGGGTCGGCGGTGGTCGATTTGTCACCTTCCAGCACCGAACGGCTTTTGCCGGTTTTTAAATCCAGCACCACGATAGCGGCCCGTTTGGGGTCGGACAGATACGCTACCTGATTGTCGGTATCCACCTGCACATCGTTCAGAGCCGTCTTCTGGCGGGGCAAATCCTTGAAGCGGTAAATCGTCACAATTTTATTGTCTGCCAGACTGATGTGCATCAGTTTTATGCCTTCGGGAATGGTACCTTCCTCGCCGGGATTGCCCGGATCTAGTACCCACAGGTCATTGTTCCTATCCACGAACAGAGCCTGTACGTTCATAAATCGCTCGGTGGGTTTGGTCGAGTCCCACCGATTCCAGTCGGCACTGGGGTAGGGGTGACGCTGTCCGTTTACGATTTCGGCTAAGCCGTAGTCGTAGTTTTCGGGTGTTTTGGGAAAGGTGACAAAAATCCGTTTTTCTTTCGAAACGCCTACCCCGATGGGCCGGTGTTTGCCAAACTCCGCCACCTGCTCCACAGCGGCCTGCTCCACGGCGGCCTGTTCCACGGCGGCTGATTGCTGGGCAATGAGAATTCCGGCGTTCATAAGCAGAATAAAAGAGAGAACTGTTTTCATGCGTCGACGCTGCGTGTTTTATTCGATAGTAACCCCCGTCAGGCGCGAAGGTTTAGGAAAATCAGCGTGATCTGACCGGGTCACGACACCCGTCTATGGAACCGCAACGGTACGACTTTTCGGCCTTTTTCGTATATTTGATTCCAAATCAGCGGCTCGCCACGAGTGAGTTGCGAATCGGTTTGCTGGCCGGGAAAGGAAGGTCAGCGTTTTCTCACTATCACTTGCTGATCCCTTGACATTTTCCGAGTTCAACCTCCACGACGACCTCCTGGCGGGTGTCGATGCCATGAACTACCTGAAGGCCACGCCCATTCAGGAGATGGCCATTCCCCAGATTCTTGCTGGCAAAGACCTCATTGCCAGCGCGCAAACCGGCACCGGCAAAACCGCGGCTTACCTCATTCCGCTGCTCGACCGTATTTCCCACGCTGACCATGACCACACCAGTACTCTGGTGCTGGTACCCACCCGCGAACTGGCCAAACAGATCGACGAGCAGGTAGAGGGCTTCGGCTATTTCGTACAGGCCAACAGCATCGCTATCTACGGCGGAGGCAAAGGCGACGACTGGGACAAGCAGCGCAAAGCCCTCGAAACCGGGGCCGACATCATCATCGCTACGCCCGGCAGGCTCATTGCGCATATGCAATTGGGCTACGTTGACTTCAGCAAAATTGATACGCTGGTGCTGGACGAAGCCGACAAGATGCTGGATATGGGCTTCTCGGACGATATCATGAACATCGTGGATAAGATTCCGAAGAAACGGCAGACGCTGCTGTTCTCGGCCACGATGCCCAATAAAATCCGCGAGTTTGCCAAACGCATCCTGACCGAACCCGAAGAAATCCGGCTGGCGGTGTCTAAACCTGCCGCGGGTATCGACCAGCAGTTTTATCTGGCCTACGATCAGCAAAAACTGCCGTTGCTGGTTCACCTGATCGAAACCAGTGTGAAGCCGGTGCTGAGCATGGTCTTGTTCACCTCCAAAAAATCGGAAGTAAACGTGATTGTGCGGGCGTTGAGCAAGCTTGGGCAGGAAGCGCGGGGCATTAGCTCCGACCTCGAACAGGACGACCGCGAAGTGGTGTTGCGCGACTTTAAGAATAAAGCCTTCCCGATTCTGGTGGCTACTGATGTCCTCTCGCGCGGTATCGACATCGACAATCTGACGCACGTGGTGAACTACGATACCCCGCGCGACGCCGAAGATTACGTACACCGCATTGGCCGCACGGCACGGGCTGCCACTACCGGCACCTCCATCACGTTTATCAGCGATCAGGACCAGAACCGCATCGTCAGTATCGAAAAACTCATCGAGCGCGAAGTCGATAAGCAGTCCATCACCCAGGAACTGGGTATGGGTAAATCGCCGGAGTTCGATCCCAAACGCTTTGGCCGTCGGCGCGACGATCGGGGCGGCCCGCGTTCGGGCGGCTCGGGTGGTGGCCGTTCGGGCGGACGCGATGGGCGCAGTGGTGGCGGGCCGCGTTCGGGTGGACGCGACCGGCGTGACGGCGAAGGGCCCCGCAGCGATGGTGACAACCAGCGTAGCAGTGAACGCGGTAGCGAAACCCGCAACGACAGTCGTAACGGTGAGCGGCAACCCCGCCCTGAAACCATTATGGCAATTACTCCGCCCACCGAAACGGCCAGCCTAAATGCCGGACAACCCACAAACGGTCAGGAATCTGACAAGCCCAAACGTCGGAAGAAGCGTCGTAAAGGGCCGCGTAGCGATGGACAGGGGACCGAAACCGGCAGACAATCCGCCCCGGAACCCGCTGCCGAGTAACCAAACACATAGCATATACAGGGCGTCAGCATGGGAGATACCACTCCCGTTCTGACGCCCGTTTCGTAACTTTCTCCGTTCAGAGTATTTATGTCATTTTCAACTCTCGGTTTGTCCGAACCGCTGCTGAAAGCGGTGGCCGATCAGCAGTACGGCAAGCCCTATCCTATTCAGCAACAGGCTATCCCGGTGATTCTATCCGGGCGTGACGTGCTGGGTATTGCCAAAACCGGGTCGGGTAAAACGGCCAGTTTCGTCCTGCCCATTCTCGAACTGTTTCACCGTACCCAGGCCGCTAAAACCCGCTACGCCACCGTACTGGTGCTGGTGCCAACGCGCGAACTGGCCGCGCAGGTAGCGGGCGTATTTCAGGAGTTTGGCAATGCCCTGCCGGAGCGGGTCAAGACCGTAGCGGTGTTTGGCGGAGTAGCCATCAACCCGCAGATGGTGGCCGTTCACGGGGCCGATATCGTGGTGGCCACACCGGGGCGGCTGCTCGATTTGCTGCGGGCCAACGCGCTGCGGCTGTCGGGTATCGAGATCCTGGTGCTGGACGAAGCCGATAAGATGCTCGAACTGGGCTTTGCCGAGGAGATGGATGCCATCTTCGATTTGCTGCCCCGGAAACGACAAACTATCCTGTTTTCTGCCACGCTCGGCGACGCCGTACAGACGATTATCAACCAGAATTTGCTGCACGAGCCGGTACGGGTCGAGGTGGAAGAGGAGCCCGAAAATCTGGATTTGATCACCCAAACGGCTTACCGCGTCAGTGCCGACCGGAAGGGGCCGTTGCTGCGGTACATTATCAAAAGCCAGAACATGAAGCAGGTGCTGGTGTTCGTATCGTCGGTGAGGACGGCGGATAATCTGGTGGTCAAGCTGAATAAGAACGGTATCCGGGCGGGGGCTATCCACAGTAAAAAAACGCAGGGTGGCCGCACCGACGCTCTCGCCGATTTTAAAGCGGGACGACTCAACGTACTGGTGGCTACCGACCTGATTGCGCGGGGCATCGACATTCAGTTTCTGCCCTGGGTCATTAACTTTGAGCTGCCCCGGTCGCCTAAAGATTACGTGCATCGCATTGGCCGGACGGGCCGCGCCGAAGCCGCCGGACAGGCCATCTCGCTGATTATTCCTGACGAGGAACACCATTTTTACATCATCCAGAAGAAAATGAAAAAGCGCGTTACCATGCTGGAGTCGGATGAGATTGATCTGCAGGGCGCGTAGGTTGGACACTGGTACGCCAGCCCGGTCCTGTCCGACCAGCCGCGAAGCGGCTAACAATGTAGTTGCAGCTAAGTTGCTGACTTGTTGCTGACGCGGCTGGTCGGTCAGGACCGGGCTGGCGTACCAGTGACCAACCTACGCAAACAACACTCCCTGCATTCACGTTGACTATTACACCATTCACAAACTTATTCCGATACAATGAACCGATTACGCCTTTTATGGCAAGTACCCGCTCTATTTTTCACCGCCGTACTGCTTGTGTTTATAGTCAACGAATGTGCCGTAGCCAGTCCGAGCAAACGCATTAAAGATATTCCGTATAAAGCCGCCGACGCCCCCGATTTCAGTGCCGAACGTAACATTCTGGATGTGTATACGCCGAAGAAAAAAGGCAATGCACCCCTCCCCGTAGTTGTGTTCATTCATGGCGGCAACTGGGATAGCGGTAGCAAAAATATCTACTGGTTCATTGGTCGCCGACTGGCCAAGCAGGGCGTAGTGGCCGTAATCATTAATTACCGTCTATCCCCCAACGTTTTGGTGCCCGACATGGCCGACGACTGCGCCCGCGCCGTATTGTGGACTACGCAGCACATTGGCGAGTACGGGGGCGACCCCAGCCTGATTTATGTCATGGGCCACTCGGCGGGGGGCGGACTGGCCGCGCTGCTGACCGTGAAGGACGACTTGTTTACGAACCTCGGTTTGCCGAAAAATCCCGTGAAAGGAGCCATTCCGGACGATCCTGCCGGGCTGGACATGGCCGACTACCTCCAGAAGATGAAGTACCCCAACGATGAGCAGTACCTGACGTCATTTGGTAAAGACCCGGCGGTATGGCGGTCGGTGTCGCCGGTGTATTTTCTGGAGAAGAGCGACCCGAACATGCTGATCTACATCGGCGGCCGTTCGTATCCCAGCATCATCGACGCCGGTCGGGTGTTCGACAAGAAGCTGACGATGTTGGATATTCCGCATACGTACACCCGCATGCCGGGTAAAAAACACGTGCCGATGGTGACGCAGCTATTCTGGAAAAACAACCTCATTTACAAAGACCTGCTGAAACTGGTAGGCGCGAAATCTTAACGTTTAAACTCATGACAGAAGCAGAAAAACCCCAGAATCACATCCGCACCGCGCTTATTACGGGCGGCTCGAAAGGCATTGGCTACGGCGTGGCCGAAAAGCTCGTAACCGAAGGCGTGAAAGTGGCCATCACCAGCCGGTCGTCGGTAGCGGCAGAACTGGCCGCGAGTAAACTCAACGAAATCAAACCCGGCTACGCCATGGGTATGGCCGCCGATGTGCGCGATCTGGCGTCGCAGCAAGCGGTTGTCGATGCGATGGTGAAGCAGTGGGAGCGGCTCGATTACGTCATTGCCAACGCGGGCGTAGGTCATTTCGCTCCCATTCAGGACCTGACGCCGGAACAATGGCAGGAAACCATTGACATTAACCTGACGGGCGTGTTCAATTCGGCCAAAGCGAGTATTGCCGAACTCAAAAAAACAGGCGGCTTTTTCATCTCGATTGCCAGTTTGGCCGGTACTAATTTCTTCGAGAAAGGCTCGGCTTACAACGCCAGTAAGTTTGGGCTGGTGGGCTTTACGCAGGCCATGATGCTCGATTTGCGGAGCGACGGTATCCGGGTCAGCACCATCATGCCCGGCTCAGTGGCTACCGAATTCGCCGACCACACCCCCACCGACGCCGACGCCTGGAAAATCCAGCCCGAAGACATTGGTGAGTTGGTCTATGACCTGCTGAAGATGAATCCGCGCACCCTACCCAGCAAAATTGAAGTGCGCCCCTCGCGTCCCGGCGGGAAGTAAGCTGAGTTTTGCCAGCTTAATAAAACAAGGTCAGGGTACGTCAAAAGTCAACTGATTGTTTTCAGGCCAAAGTCGGCCCGCCTTTCTTTTCGATGGATGGGCCGGCTTTGGCTTTGGCCAAATCATGTTGCGGATGGAAGCAGAACAGCTACCGTTGCGCAAAATCTTTGTGGGCGTATATCTTTACGGCTATGAAGGTCGCTATCACTCAATTAGCCGGGCTGCGCTACGCCCTGTTGCTCTTTCTGTTTAGTATCCCGCCAAGCTACGGGCAAGCCATCGGGCGGCTCGACGGTTCGAAATTACCCGTCGACAGCCTGCAACGGCGTATCGAATACCTGATGCAGACCGCCAGCGTTTCGGGTGTTGCGGTATCGGTATTCAACCAGAATCAGCCCGTTTTTAGCCGAACGTTCGGACTGGCCGACGTACCAAAAGCGATTCCGCTCACGCAAAACTCGGTCATGTACGGGTGTTCGTTTGCCAAGACGGTATTTGCCTATATCGTCATGCAACTGGTAGATGAGAAGAAAATCGATCTGGATAAACCCCTCGTCAGCTATCTCGACAAACCCCTGCCCGATTACGAAATTAAGGGCTACAAACGAGGCTACAAGGACATTAGAGAGGACAAACGCTACGAAAAAATCACGGGTCGTATGTGCCTGACCCATACGACGGGCTTTCCGAACTGGCGTTGGTTTGAGGCCGATAAGAAGCTGAAAATCAAGATCGAGCCGGGCAGTCGCTACAGCTATTCGGGCGAGGGTATGTACCTGCTGCAATTCGTGATTGAGCAGATTACCGGGCAAGACTACGAAACACTGTCGCAGGAGCGGATTTTCAGGCCGCTGGGCATGACCAACACCAGTCAGGTCTGGCAAACCCGTTTCGATCCGGCGATTTGCTATGGACACAACGCGCAGGGACAGCCGTACGAACTGATGAAATGGAAAGAAGCCAGCGCGGGCGGGTCAATGAGTACGACACTATCCGACTTTACGAAATTTTACACAGCCCTGATAAATGGGAACGGACTCATAAAGAAGAGTTTCGTTGCTATGACCAGCCCACAGGTACGTATCCGCTCGCAACGGCAGTTTGGTCCGCTGGCCCGGGTCGATAGTACTGACAATGACGCTATTGCGCTGAGTTACGGCCTGGGCGTCGGGGTGTTGCAGTCGCGGTATGGTCGGGCATTTTTCAAAGAGGGGCATGACGACGGCTGGGGCCACTACTCCATCTGTTTCCCCGACCGTAAAACGGCTATCGTCATCATGACGAATAACGACAACGGCGAAAGCATTTTTAAAGAACTACTGGCCTACGCCATCGGCGACGTATTCACGCCCTGGCAGTGGGAAAACTACGTGCCGTACAATCAGGTAAAATAGTGGGGCCAGTCCATATCTTTACGGCTATGAATGATACCACCATTACACCGGCGAAGGAGCAGGATATTCCTGCGCTGAACACGCTGATTAACAGTGCCTACCGGGGCGACAGCTCGCGCCGGGGCTGGACTACCGAAGCTGACCTGCTCGACGGTGTCCGCACCAGCGAGGCATCGCTCGGTGAGATGTTGCATACCCGAACCGCTACGATTCTGAAATACGAAAAAGCGGGGGCGTTACTCGGTTGCGTGTATCTCGAACAGCGCGATAACAGTCTGTACCTCGGTATGCTGACGGTCTCGCCCGATGCGCAGACGGGGGGCATTGGCAAGCAGCTTATGGTAGCCGCCGAGCAACTGGCCCGCGATAAACACTGCCAGACGATGACCATGACGGTGCTGCCCCAACGCGCCGAACTCATTGCCTTTTATGAACGGCGCGGCTACCAGCCCACCGGCCAGACCGAACCTTTCCCGATGGACGACCCGCGTTTTGGTTTGCCCAAAGTGCCGCTGTCGTTTATTGTCATGGAGAAAGCCCTGTAAGACACCCGTAACCAGTTCACAATCATGAAGTCTATCTTGTTCCTGTTCCTGCTGTTTCCACTCATGGCCAACGCGCAGTCATCCGTTCCGGCGGTATCCACCTATCAGCCGCCTACGTTTGCCGATGCCGACCGGCTTGCTAAACTCAAAGCTGTGTTTCCGATGCTCGAAAAGCTGTTTCGGGAGCAGGCCGAAAAAAATCACTATCCGGGTACGGCGTTTGGGATTATGCTGGATGGTAAACTGGTCTATTCCGGTGCGTTTGGCTATGCCGATGTCGCTAAAAAAACGCCTGCTACCACGCAGTCGCTGTTCCGCATTGCGTCGATGACCAAAAGCATTACCGCCGTGGCTATTCTCAAACTCCGCGATGCGGGTAAACTCCGGCTCGACGACCCTGCCGAGCAGTACATTCCTGAACTTAAAACCCATAAATACCTCACCGCCGACGCCCCCCGGATTACCGTCCGCAACCTGCTAACCCACTCGGCAGGCTTCCCCGAAGATAACCCCTGGGGTGACCGCCAACTGGCCGACTCCGACGCGGATTTACTGGCTCTGATTGCCAAAGGACTGTCGAATGCCAACGCGCCGGGGGAGGCCTACGAGTACAGTAACCTCGGCTTTGCCATGCTGGGCCGCATTATTTCGGTTGTGTCGGGTAAGTCGTATCAGCAGTACATCACCGACGATATTCTGAAACCCCTCGGCATGATTCATACTATCTGGAACTACGCCGATGTCCCCGCCGGGAAACTGGCCCTCGGCTACCGCTGGCTCGATGGTAAATGGATTGATGAGCCACTACTGGCCGATGGCTCGTGGGGCGCCATGGGCGGGTTGATTACGTCTGTCGAGGATTTCAGCAAGTACGTTGCCTTCCAGCAGGACGCCTGGCCCCCGCGCAGCGACGCCGACAGCGCCATACTTAGGCGCAGTTCCCGGCGCGAGATGCAGCATCCCTGGATGTTCTCAAATCTGTCGGCGGGGGCGTGTCCCGTTACGAGTGCGTATGGCTACGGGCTGGGCTGGGGCCGTAACTGCACGGGGCGCATTACGGTGGGTCACAGCGGTGGGTTGCCGGGTTTTGGCAGTCAGTGGCGCATCCTGCCCGATTATGGTCTGGGCGTCATCTCTTACGCCAACCTGACCTACGCGAATATGGGGCAGGTAAATCAGGCCGTTATCGACACCATACTGTCGGTTAGTCAGTTGCAGCCGCGTCAGTTGCCCGTGTCATCTACTCTGGCGCAGCGCAAAACCGAGTTGGTGACGTTGATGCCCGACCTTGCTGGTGCCGAAAAAAGCGGGATTTTTGCGGAGAATTTCTTTCCCGATAAATCCGTGGCCACGCGCCGGAAGGTGCTGGATGACCTCTATGCCAAAACCGGGAAAATCACTCGGGTAGGGGAGTTGCAACCCGAAAACCAGCTGCGCGGCCACTT
>JACMPG010000029.1 GCA_014377625.1 Spirosoma sp. | reverse complement strand
CGTTTGAGTTGATTGCTGAGGTAGCCTGGCCCGGCATTGTAGGCTGCCGCCACCAAAGACCACGAACCCAGTTTGCCGTAAAGTCGACGCAGATATTTACAGGCTGCCTCGGTCGATTTCTTTACGTCGAAGCGCTCGTCTACGCCTTTGCCTACGCGCAAACCCAGGGCACGGGCCGTGCCGGGCATGAGCTGCCAGTAGCCAGCCGCACCCGCCGGAGATACCGCTCTGGGGTTCAGGCCGCTTTCGGCCATCGGTACGTACCGAAAATCTTCGGGTATGTCATACCGGGCCATGATGGGCGCAATAATCGGGAAAAAGGCATCAGCCTTGTCGCGCATTTTGCCCAGATCTGCGGTGTTGGTGCTGTTGCGAAAGAGCGTAAAGACGTGCTTCCAGCGGTCAACTACCGATCCCTGATCGAAGGGTAGACACTCGCCACAAAAGTTGACGTCGAGTAGCGGCAGGGGAGCGGGTGGTGCCAGTAGGTGGGCTATGGACAAACCACCGGGCAAATTGGTGCGGGTAGCGTCGGAGCGGAAAGAAATGAGGGGTTTGTCAACCTGAAAACGAGGTGCCGAAGCGGCCATTGACGGGGCTGTTGCTGCAAAAGTCTGACAGGTGCCGACTAAGAGTAACGGTAATCCAATGCGTATGAACAAAACTCTATTTTGGATGATTATGAGTCTTTAACGTCGATAGACTATTGATTAGTTTATTGATAATGAATTAGTTGCACGACCGTTTCTTTATATGAAGAGTTGAATAAAAACCAGATTTCTCTTAACTGCTTCACCGTCAGCAACGCAGAGTCAGTATAGGGCAACGGAAAAAAAACGACCTTTGCCCCACTTAGCCGCTTTTATGACCAACCCATGATTCATCTCGGACGCACCACCACCATGACAGCCCTGCGCGAAACCAGCGTCGGTTTTTTCCTCAACGAATCTCCCCACGGCGACCCCGCCGACGATATTCTGCTGCCTAACAAATACGTTCCGCGCGATTTGACGGTGGGCGACGAGATCGATGTATTTGTCTATAACGACTCGCACGAACGGCCCGTGGCTACTACCCTCCGGCCCGCCGTACAACGCGATGAGTTTGCGCTGTTGCAGGCCGTTGCCGTGTCTGATGCGGGTGCGTTTCTGGACTGGGGTTTGGAGAAAGATCTGTTCGTACCGTTTCGGGAGCAGGTGCGGCCCATGCAGGAAGGCCGCTGGTACGTGGTGTTCGTGTATCTGGACGATGAAACAAATCGCTTAGTGGCATCGAGTCGGGTAAACCGCTATTTGCAGAACAACGCCAGCGATCTGGTAGTGGGTGAGGAAGTGCAGCTTCTGGCTTACGAAAGTACCGACCTCGGTATGAATGTGGTTGTCAACAACCGGTACAAGGGGCTGGTGTATCACAACGAAATTTTCCGCACTGTCCGCCCCGGCGATTCGCTCATCGGCTACGTCAAACAAATCCGCGACGATAACCGCGTGGACGTGAGCTTACAGCGCCCCGGCTTCGAGAACATAGAACCCAATGCCCGGCGCATCCTGGCCGAACTCCGCGCCGAGGGCGGTTTTCTCTCCCTGACCGATAGCAGCCCCCCCGAGGAAATCTACAAATCGCTCGAAATGAGCAAGAAGACATTCAAGAAGGCCATCGGAACACTCTACAAAGACCGCAAAATCGTGATCGAAGACAGTGGCATTCGGTTGGTCTAAAACATTTCAATGGTACGCAGGTGACCGACTGGTCGGTCACCTCCGTACCATTACTCAATCCCGGAAAAACGCGCCGTTAGTGGTTTGTAAATACTCGGCGAAGGGGATATCTTCCTGTTTGATAAAGCCCTGTTGCGGCAGTTTGCCATCGGCTACCAGCTCCACAACGGCGGCTATTGACCCGGCGGTGGTCCAGGAAATGGCCCGCCATGACTTGCCGTCGATGTCGCGTGGGTGGTAGGCGCGGTAAAATTCTTCGCGGGCCAGCTTGTCGTCCTTCCAGCCTTCTACTACGGCATAGACATACACTACGTCGGCCTGTACGGGTGGCTTGGCTTCGGTCAGGATTTCCTCGACCAGTTCGCGTTTGTTTTTCAGGATCAGTTCGTAGAGCATAAACCGCATCAGGCGGCAGTGGCCGGGGTAACGGATGGTCTTGTAGTTGAGCGTATCGACCCGCCCGGCGTAGGTTTCGCACATGGTACCCAGCCCGCCCGAGGTACTAAAGGCTTCAAACTCCTGCCCCTCAATATTAATCTGCTCAATACCATCCAGCGCGGGTACCATTTTGATCGTACCGTTGGCAATGACCTCGCAATCATTGAGATACTCATTGATAACCCCCGCCGGCGACCACGTAAACGAGTAGCCGAGCAGACCGTTTGGATACCGGGGCAATGCACCCACGCGCAACTCGATGTCGCGCAGTTTGTCGAAGCGTTTGGTCAGGTCGGCCCCTACGATACCAATCAGGCCGGGCGCCAGGCCGCACTGCGGAGCCATAACGCCCCGCGCCGTTTTGGCCATTTCGCGGATAGCCGTTGTGGTGGGTACGTCTTCGGTCAGGTCGAAATAGTGAATACCGGCGGCATAAGCGGCTTTGGCAATGGGCAGGTTGAGATTGTACGGCAAACAGGACACCACAGCGTCGAACCGGCCAACAGCATCGGTGAGGGTAGCTTGGTCAGTCACGTTGCCGGTGATGACGGGAAAGGACACGGTTTCGACGGGGTTTTGCCGGTCGAAACCCGTCACGGAAAAGCGATGACTGAGTAACGTACCCACTAATGAGCCTACTTTGCCCAGACCTACTACAAGGATATTTTTCATAAAAATCGAATTGTTGACGGTGGCAAAGAACGCAAAAAGCCCGCTCTGTTGAGCGGGCTTCTACGAATCTATTAGTCGTACTGACAAAAACCTTACTTACCCAGCGTTCCGCGAAGGGCACGTGGGATTTCAATGCTTGCGACCGGGTTCGACGCCTGTTCAAGCATCTCGAGGTTTTCGACCTTGATTTGCCCAACTCGTATCGACTTACCCAGATCCAGACCCGTTACATCGATATCGATGAAGTCGGGCATGTTTTCGATGGTACCCTTCACGCGCAGTTTACGAATGCGCGTTACCAGTTTACCACCTTTTTGTACGCCCGGAGCCGTACCGGTCAGCTTAACCGGAATGGCCATCTTGAGAGGTTTATCCGGAATTACCAGCAGAAAATCGACGTGCAGCAGCGCGTCGCTTACGGGGTGAAACTGCGTTTCCTGCAACACGGCGCGGTACTCGGTACCTTCGATGTTCAGCAGCACTTCGTACACGTTAGGGGTGTACAGCAGATCGCGGAACAGGATGGTGGGGGCATAAAAATGGACTTGCTCGTCACCGCCGTATAGTACGCCTGGTGTATTGCCCTCGGCCCGAATCGCCTGTGATTCTGCGCGGCCGAGATTCGCTCGTTGATACCCTACAATCTCGATTTGTTTCATAAGAGTAGCCCGGACGCCCACATCCGGCTGTTAAAGAGTAAAAAACCGGACGTGGGCGCCCGGGTGGTATTAATACCGTATAAATAAAGAACTAATAGATTCGTGATCGCGGATGCGGCCAATGGCTTTGGCAAATAACTCGGCCACCGACAGCACCTTAATTTTTTCGTTTGGCTGCTTCATCGGCAGCGTATCTGACACGACTAACTCTTCCAGCACCGAATTGGCAATGTTTTCGTGCGCCTTGCCCGACATGACAGGGTGCGTACACATCGCCCGTACAGATTTGGCCCCCTTATCCAGAATAATCTGAGCCGCTTTGGCCAATGTGCCGCCCGTGTCAATCAAATCATCGACCAGCACTACGTTGGCTCCCTCCACGTCACCAATGACCTGCATCGATGCAATTTCGTTGGCGCGTTTGCGGTGTTTGTCGCACAGCACAATGTCGGCGTTGAAATGCTTGGCAAAAGTGCGGGCGCGGTTGGCACCCCCCACGTCGGGCGAGGCAATGACCAGATTGTCCAGATTCAGGCTTTTGATGTATGGCACAAACACCGACGTACCCTCCAGATGATCGACCGGAAAATCGAAAAAACCCTGAATTTGTCCGGCGTGCAGGTCGAGGGTCATGAGCCGGTCGGCACCGGACGCGGCCAGCATGTTGGCCATCAGCTTGGCGGCAATGGCCACGCGGGGCCGGTCTTTGCGGTCCTGCCGGGCGTAGCCAAAATACGGAATTACCACCGTGACGTAGTGCGCAGATGCCCGTCGGGCCGCATCGACCATCAACAGCAGTTCCATCAGGTTGTCGCTTGGTGGGGGCGTCGACTGGATTAGAAACACATCACAGCCCCGTACTGACTCTTCAAAACTGGGCGACATTTCGCCGTCGCTGAACCGGCGGCAGGTGTAACCGCCGAGGTCTTTGCCGTAGTAATGCGCAATTTTTTCGGCCAGATACGTGGAACTGCTGCCTGAAAAAATCTTTACCGGATTGAACGAAGCCATTAGTGCTGTACAAATTTCCCGCAAAGGTACGGAGAAAAGGGGCAGATTGGGGCCGAATGGTTTAAAAGTTCAACGGGATCGGTGAGCAATTTTGGACATGGCTTCTGTACAAGTAGTTGAAGTACCAGTTGTCTGAAACTATAAAGTAGCTGACTAATTCAATAATAGCCAGTAACTTACCTGACAAAAATAATTTAATCTGCCAGCCATGAAACGTAGATCATTTATCAAGACCAGCCTAATTGCGGCTCCCGCAGCCACCATTGCTCAGCGGCAATCCTCAACTGACCGAAGTCCTAATGGATTTGTTACCCGAGCAGGTGAAGGCAGATACCACGGCCACATTCAACTAAAGGGGGTAAACGATAATATCCTCGACGTAAAAGTATCAGGTAAGGACACGAACGGCGACATGGCTATCTTTGAACAGACGTCTCTATCTCCCAAGCGAGGCACTCCCCTGCACATTCATTTCAAACAGGACGAGGTGTTTCATGTGAAGGAGGGCGAGTATCTTTTTCTGGTAGGAGAGGATAAGTATACGTTAAAAGCGGGCGACAGCATTTTCCTGCCCCGTAACGTAGCCCACGCCTGGACACAGATGAGCGAACGGGGGCGAATGACTGTAATTTTTCAGCCAGCGGGAAAAATGGAGGAGTTCTTTGTGGCAATGGCTGCTTTAGACAAGGTGCCGGATCAGGAAGAGATAGCAAAGATTTTTATCAGCCACGATATGAAGGTGGCTGGTCCTCCGCTAAAAGTCGATTAACAAATTAGTCACCACCTCATAACAGCAACCCTGCCAGCGTGGCTGACATATAACTGGCCAGTGTGCCGCAGATGAGGGCTTTGAAGCCCAGCCGGGCCAGGTCGCGACGGCGGTTGGGGGCCAGTTCGCCGATACCGCCGATTTGAATGGCGATGGACGAGAAATTGGCGAAACCGCAGAGGGCAAAACTGGTGATGGCAACGGTCTTGGGGTCCAGCGTCGGTTTGATTTTAACGAGTTCGATATAGGCCACGAACTCGTTTACAACCATCTTAGTCCCCATTAGGGCGCCGGCGGCTTCAATGTCTTTGGCAGGTACACCCATGGCCCAGGCAAAAACCGAAAACACCTTGCCCAGCAGGAAATTCAGGCTTAACAGCGGGAAATCGGTCAGACTGCCCACCTTGCCCAGAATCATGTCGATGAGCGAGATCAGGGCAATAAACCCGATCAGCATCGCAATCACGTTCAGGCCTACTTTTAGCCCTTCGGAAGCCCCGCTGGCAATGGCATCGACAAGGTTGGCATGGGTCTTCTTAATGTCCACTTTCACCGTACCACGCGTTTCGGAAATCTGCGTTTCGGGCATCACGATCTTACTGATAACCAATGCTCCCGGTGCGGCCATGATGCTGGCTGCCAGCAGATACGGAGCCGGAACGCCCAGTGCGATATAGACCGCCAGAACGCCCCCCGCAATACAGGCAAAACTGCCCGTCATACTGGCCAGCAACTCCGAGTTGGTCATGCCGTTAAGATACGGCTTAATCATAATCTGCGCTTCTACCTGCCCTACAAACGTACTCGCTACGTTAGAGAGAGCCTCGGCCCCGCTTACGCCCATGAGCCACTTCATGGCCCGCGCCATGACGGCCACAATGCGCTGCATAATGCCGAGGTGATAAAAGATATTGACCAGCACGGCCACGAAAATGATAGTGGGTATGACCTTGAAGAAGAACACAAAGTCGTTGCCTGGCCCGAATGCCCGCGACATCAGGTCGGTCTTGACCAGGGACCCGAACACGAATTCAGCTCCTTTGTCGGCGTTTTGGAGGGTCTTGTTCACCAGAAAGCCGAGGTAGTTGAATACCCGCTGCCCCAGGTCGGTCTTTAATACAAACACCGCCAGCCCAAACTGGAGACCCAGTCCAACGCCAACGGTGCGGTAGTTAATAGCTTTGCGATTGTCGGAAAGGGCATACGCAATGCCCAGGATTAATGCGATGCCAATCAGGCCGGTAAAACGATCCATTCAGGAGAAGTACAGCCAGTACCGGCTGTTGCTACGGTTATATCGGCGAAGATAGG
>JACMPG010000269.1 GCA_014377625.1 Spirosoma sp. | reverse complement strand
GTGGTCTTCGTGGGTGCCGTGGGAGAAGTTGAGCCGGAAAACGTTTACCCCGGCCTGCGCCAGTGCCAGCAGTTGTTCGGTGGTTTCGGAAGCCGGGCCAGTGGTGGCGACAATCTTGGTTTTCTTGGACATGGGGAACGGAAAAGTTGGGCAAGACGGCTAAAAGCCGGTGCAAAAATAACCCGCTCCCACTATTTACGGCTGTATTAACCGAAATTTCACGAAGCGGCCTGACTCACCAGACGATTGGAACGAGATCGCTATATAATGGGAAGTTCCTGTCCGATGACACAATTGTCAGCCCATCGGCGAGTGCTGTTGCCAGAATCAGGCGGTCAAACGGATCTCTATGTTCGTCATAGAAAGGCAGTTGATCGTAAGCAGAAAGGTGACTTGCGGTCATTGGTAGCCAGGTGAATCCTGATTGTTGAGCCGCCTGAATTAAGTCGGCCACAGGTTGGGAGAAGCGGATTTTTCGGGAGATTTTCAGCTTAATAGCTATCTCGAAAAAGCTGATCGGGCTGACAAATACATCATCAGCAAGTATGATTGCCTGTTCGGCTACGGTACTTAGTCGAGCATCTTTTTCGAGCGACCACAACACGGCTTCGGTATCCAGTAAAATCCGCATTACATATAGTCTTTCAGGTCGTCAATAGGGTCATTGAAACCTTCTTCTGTCCTTATTTGGCCCTTTAGCAAGCCAAATTGCCGTTTCGGCTTCACGGAAGATTCATCGGGAATTTCTTCAACAACGGTCACAATCACTTTAGCCCTGCTACTATTAACAGGTAACGCTTCGTCTAATGTTACCTGCCCGTTTTGGTAGATTCCAAACACTGCCTTTGTCATAGCTGTCTGTTTTTTCTCAATAACGCGATTTTCCGGCAAACTGTCTAAAACGTCAGCCCCCTAATCTTATCCATGTACGACCGGCTGACGCGCACTACGTCGCCATTTTGCAGGATTACGTCGTAGCTGGACGGGTACTTCTGAATTTCGCGGATGACGTGCAGGTTCACAATGTCGGATCGGTGTACGCGGATGAAGTGTTGCGGATTGAGCCGGGCTTCCAGTGCGCTGATGCCGTAATTACTCAAGTGTTTACCCGTTGCCGTAACGAGCGTGGCGTAGTCGCCCTCAGCTTCGATGCGGAGGATATCGGCCACGGCTACGGTTATGAGCCGGTTACCGGTTTGTACGAGTATTTTTTCGGGATACGTGGCTGATGCCGTGAGCAGGCTTTCAGCCAGCGGCTGGAGTTTCTGGATGCTGTTCAGGCCGGACGTAATGCGCTGGATGGCCTGAGCGAAGCGGGCGCGCGTGTAAGGCTTAAGCAGGTAATCGACCGCGTGCACCTCAAACGCCTGGAGCGCGTACTGATCATAAGCCGTCGAGAAGATGATCTGCGGAATCTCATCTACGTGGGTCAGAACGTCGAAACCCGTCAGGCCGGGCATCTGCACGTCCAGAAAAATCAAATCGGGTTTAAACTCATTGATGAGCCGCACGGCATCGACGCCGTTGTTGGCTTCGCCCACTACAATCAGGGCCGGGTATTCAGTCAAATATTCCCGAATCAGGCTGCGCCCGGCAGCCTCGTCGTCAATGATGATTACTTTCTGCATTTCAGAAGTTGGTAGGGGTTGTTCCCGCACCGGCGGACCGGCAGAGATGCGCAGAGCAGTAAAGGAGATTCGCGGAGATTTTAAGATGTAAAGAGGGGCTCTCTGCGAGTCTCTTTTGTCTCCTTATATCTCTGTGTCCCAGCCTTACCTTTAACCGGCACCGCGAAGCGAACGACCACGCCGTGCGGTTGATTTTCAGTGATGACTAACTCCGTACCATACATCTTTTCGAGCCGCAATCGGGTGTTGGTCAGGCCCACGCCGTTGCCAGTCTCGGTGGAATTATTCATACCTACGCCCGTGTCGGCTATTTCAATGCGTAGCTCGTCCTGTTGCCGGTGAATGCTGACATGTACTTCGCCCCCGTCAATACGTGATGATATGCCGTGCCGCACTGAATTTTCGACCAGCGGCTGGAGCAGCATCGGTGGCAACAGGCAGTCCAGCACCTCGTCGGCTACGTTGAACTGAACGCGGAGCCGGTCGCCGAAGCGGGCTTTTTCGAGGTCTAAGTACTTTTGAACGAAATTGATTTCGTCGCGAACGGTGGCTTCGTCCGTGCGCGATGCCTGGAGCTGGTAGCGGAATAAATCGGCGAGGTCGGCGAGGAGTTCGCGGGTTCGTTCCTGAGCGGGCGGTACGCTCGCACTGATGGTATTAAAGACGTTATACAGAAAATGCGGGTTTAGCTGCGCTTTTAGAGCCGTGAGTTCGCTTTTTACGGCCAGTTCGCGCAGTTGAATTTCCCGGATGCGCTGCTGCTGTAAATCGCGGTAATAGGCATATGCGTGAAAAATGCCGAACTGCACCAGATAAAACAGCGTGCCGATGTAAGTGTCCCAAACCTGCCCGCTATCGCGCAACCGCCCGATATCCACCGCATCTGAAATAGCGTAATAAACGCTCTGCCAGATAACGATAAACAGCGGAAGCAGAATAATATGCAGGGATACCCGCCGAACCAGCGACCAGTGTCGTAACCGCACAAACAGCAGATACCAGATCGGAATGGTAAAGAGCAGTTTCAGGCCATAATCCAGAAAAACACGTGGTAATTCGCCAATGAAATAGTCGGGTAGCGACACCTTTGCCCATTCGCGCTGACTAATCGACAACACCCCACCGTAGAACAGGGCCGCTATTACGTACATACTCAGCACGAGCAGGAGATGACGGGGGGAACCGGGCTTATTCATATTTCTTTTTGGGACAGGGTCATTGACGGAAGTAGAAGAGATGGCAAAAACTCTGGGCATCTCCGCGTAAAACTCTCACTACAAACTTACCCATCTCCCTAACTCATCCAATCTCCTTTTCCGACGAAGCGACGAATACGTCGATGAATGACATGGGCCAGTAATTCACCGACGTATCCGGCAACTCGCCGATTGCGGCTGGTTATGGGTAAGGCAACCCGGTAGTTTTGGTTCATCAAATCAACCAAATTTATGAAAAAGCTCCTCCTATTCCTCCTGTTTATTGCTGCTACGCCCGCTTTTGCCCAAACCGCTGTAATCAGCGGTACCGCCGTATCAGCTTCCGGGCAAGTTATTCCATTTGCTACGGCGGCTTTACGGTTAGCAACGGATTCGTCGCTGGTCAAGGCTGCGGTTGCTGGTGCCGACGGGGCGTTTGTGTTCGCCGGATTAAGGACGGGTTCGTATCAGATCGGGCTGACGGGCGTGGGCTACGCGGCCTGGACCTCGAAAATCGTTACACTGACCGATGGACAGACCGCTGTGCTGCCACCCGCCGTGCTGACCGAAACGGCACAGTCGTTGGCCGAGGTGAGCGTAAAAGCCACGAAACCGCTGGTAGAGGTCCTGCCCGACAAACTGGTACTGAACGTACAGAGCAGTATTACGGCTCTGGGCAGTTCGGCTATTGAACTACTCCAGAAAGCACCGGGCGTGTTGATTGACCCGAATGACAATATTATCTTGCAGGGCAAAAACGGCGTTCGGGTCTTTATCGACGGCAAACCCTCACCCCTCGGCCCGGCAGATTTGGCCATTTATCTACGCACGTTACAGGCCACTGACATTGACGCCATCGAGATTATTACCCAGCCCTCGGCCCGCTTTGACGCACAGGGTAACGCCGGCATCATCAACATCCGGCTCAAGAAGAATAAAAACTTCGGCACCAACGGTAGCGCAACGCTCGGCTTGGCCATGGGTAAGTATTATCCAAAATACAATGGCTCGGTCTCGCTGAACAACCGCACAAAAAAGACCAACCTATTCGCTACGTATAGTCAGCGCAACGCCCGCGACTGGTCGTTTATCAACCTGTATCGGGAGCAGTCCGGGCAATTCTTCGATCAGCGCAGCGAAACCACCACCTGGTCGGCAGCGCACAACGCCCGGCTGGGGGCCGACTGGTTTCTGAACCGGTTCAGTACCCTCGGCGTGTTGCTGGATGGTACCTTTCGCGATGCCACCGGCAGTACGCTGGGCCGGACGCCCATCGGGACCCTGCCCGACCGAACCGCTACCCAACTGCTCATTGCCAACAACAGTAATACCAGCAACCGCGTCAACGGAAACGCCAACCTCAACTACCGATTCGCCGATACGTCCGGCCACGAACTGACCGTCGATGCCGATTTGGGTAGCTTCCGCTCAACCGGCAGCAACTACCAGCCCAACCGTTACGTAAACCCTGAAACTAACGCGCTGCTACTGGAACGTAACTACCGCATGAACACCGCCACCGACATTACGCTGCGAACGCTCAAAGCCGACTACAGTCAGCCACTATGGGGTGGTAAACTCAGCGCGGGCTTCAAACTGTCGTCGGTACAGACGGACAATGCTTTCGACTTTTACGACGTACAGAACGGGCAGGACGTCCTGAACCGCAACCAGACCAATCGTTTTGTCTATACCGAAAACGTAAATGCGGGCTACGGCTCGTTCGAGAAAACGAAGGGCAAGTGGCAGACACAGATTGGTCTGCGGCTGGAGCATACGCACTCTGACGGGCAACTAATTGGTGCGATTGAGCAAACCGCCGATAGCCGCGTAACGCGCCGGTACCTGAACGCTTTTCCGAGCGCAGGCCTGACCTGGAATCGCAACGAAAGCAATACCTTCTCGCTCAATTACAGCCGCCGGATTGACCGCCCAACCTACGAAAGCCTGAATCCGTTCGAGTCGAAGTTAGACGAGTTGACGTATCAGAAAGGCAATGCGTTTCTGCGTCCGCAGTACACCAATACGTGGCAACTGTCTCACACCTACAAATACAAACTCACAACCTCACTCAGCTATAGCGATACGCAGGATTATTTCACGTCCATTACCGACACCGTAGCCACCGCCCCCGGCGAACGCCCCCGCAACTTTATCACTACCCGCAATCTGGCCAGTCAGCAGGTGGTATCGCTGGCGGTGAGTTACCCGTTCAACATCGCAAAATGGTGGAATGTCTATCTGAACGTCAGCGCGTACCACTCGGCCAACCGAGCTAACTTCGGCGATGGTAAGACCATTGGGCTGGCCGCCAACGTGCTGAGCCTATACGCGCAGCAGACCATTACGCTGCCCGGCGCGTGGCGGCTTGAAGTATCGGGTTATTACACCTCGCCATCCATCTGGGGCGGCACGTTCCAGAACCGGCGGTATTGGGGTAGTACGGTAGGTTTACAGCGTAAAGTACTACGTGAACGCGGGTCGGTAGTGCTGACCGTGAGCGACCCGTTCAACAGTCAGCGGTGGCGGGGCATCAGTCAGTTTGGCGGGCTGTACATGGACGCGAGTGGTGGCTACGAAAGCCGTCAGGTGCGGCTGAACGTAACGTATAACTTCGGCAGCAAGCAGATCAAAGCCGCCCGGCAGCGCAAAACGGGCCTGGAAGACGAAAAAAATCGAATCAACTGATATCCCGTACACCAATCTCTTTACAAGAATCACGAAACCGTATATCACAACAAGGTCATGCGTTTATTGACAGGATTGCTCAACGGCATTTTATGTACAGGCTTATCGATCAGCAGCTACGCCCAAACGGTTAACACGGCCAAAATGCCACCAGCGGCATCGACCGTATCCCGAGACTCGTTGGTTCAGGCGCTGATCGGTACGTGGGAAATTGATCTGCGTCCCTCGCCCGATGCGGCTCCCTACCTCAAGAAATTTGTCGTTACGGGCTATACTGATGACTCGCTGAACGGAGTTTTCTACGACACTGTTTTTTCGGACGGCAAAATCAATACGGCCTGGGGAAAAATCTACTTTGCCTTCACCACCGCCGACCGGTCCGGCACTTACTATCACAATGGCTACCTCTACGAAAACAAACTCTATGGTATGTCGTATTCTACCGGCCGGGGTTTCGTAATTCCCTGGTTCAGCGTTCGGAAAAAGTGAGGGAGGCCGTCTACGCCTGCTGTAAACGTAATGGTATCAGCACCAAAGGCCATCCGGCAGCACAAAACGGAGCCGGATGATGAGAAGGTACGGTTGTGATGTACAGAATCTCAAAATGAGCACCTTAGCGTAGAAGAAAACGCGAAAGAAAATGGACGCGACTATCGACAAAGAGCAAATCAGAAAAGCATTAAAGACCCTGATCGTTCAGGAGCCAGCGCCCCAAATCTACATACCAAAGCCCCAGCGGGCTTCCTTCAAAGGGCTAAAGTCAAGCTCAGACTACGACAATACATAAGGCCAGGCTCAGTTTTGTTAGCTACCCCTAAAAAAATCACACCTATGCAAACTATTAAACCGAACGTTCGGTTTAATAGTACATAACCGTAAGCGCAGTATGGCAAATGTGAAAGTAGAACAAGACGTGGTCATTGACCGACTGATGAGCGTTTTTCAGTCGGTAGGCTACGACGGAGCCAGTTTGAGCGAACTTGCTACCGCCACTGGCCTACAAAAAGCGAGTTTGTACCACCGCTTTCCCGGTGGTAAACAGGCGATGGCCAATGCCGTACTCGACCACGTAGCCGGATTGATAGACAATCAGCTTGCCAACGTGCTGCAATCATCGGCCCCGGCACCAGTTCGCCTGAGCAGCGCATTGACGATTATTCGCCAGATTTATGACGGCGGTCGGCTGGCCTGTGTGCTTCGGGCTTTATCGCACGGCACAGCCACCGGGTTATTTCGGGAGCCGATAGCGGGCATTTTCAGGACGTGGGTTGCTGCGTTTGACCACTTAGCCCGCGATTTTGGTTTCGATACCAGAACCGCCCAGCGATTGGCAGAGTCCACGCTGATTCGGGTGCAGGGGTCACTGATTCTGGCCCAGACACTACAAAATCCGGGTATTTTTGACCAGGTACTGCTTGATATAGAAACCGATTTTCGTTCCCAACAGTAAATCAGCCGGTATGACCAATGGTTTATTGTTACCAAGATATTTACCGAACATTCGGTAAATTACCCAGTTCATTTCAACTAATTCAGTTCACCAAATTAACCAAAACCATGTCTCAATTTACCGTCCCAACCCGCGACCAGGTGTCGTCCGCATCACAGGAAGCCTTCGATGGCCTGCAAAAAGCCCTCGGTTTTGTCCCGAATCTGTATGCAACAATCGCCTATTCCGACAACGGCCTACCCAAATACTTAGCCTTCCAGGGGGCTAAAACGTCGCTCTCTAACAAGGAAAAAGAAGCGGTTAACCTCGTAGTGAGCGAAATAAACGGGTGCCGCTACTGCCAGAGTGCGCACACAGTTCTGGGCAAGATGAACGGTTTTTCGGATAACGATATTCTCGGTCTGCGGGCGGGCCACAGCAGCAACGAGAGGCTGAACGCACTGGCTACCCTGGCCAAAGACGTCACCGAAAACAAAGGCCGGGTATCGCCCGCAACGCTGGAAGCCTTCTACGCAGCGGGTTATACTAATGGTAATCTGGTGGATGTGATTTTACAGGTGAGCGACAAAATTGCCATGAATTACCTACACAACCTGACCGAGATACCCATTGATTTCCCGGTAGCGCCGGCTTTGGAAACACAAGCAGCCTAACATACGATCATTACACTGTGCGGTCATTGGTCATGAGAACCAGCACCCAATGGCCGCGCAGTATAATGGCGAATGACCAGCTGATGATAAACAAGACCGAAGAATTTTATGACGATGTTCCCTTCGTGCATGAAGAATGTGGCGACACGATGTGGGACGAGACGGTACTAAACCAACTAACAACTGATATGACTTCCCAACGACCACCCCTGCCGCCTTTTACGCTCGAAACCGCCCGGCAAAAAGTACAACTGGCCGAAGATGCCTGGAATACCAAAGATCCCGAACGGGTTAGTCTGGCCTACACGCCCGACACCGAATGGCGCAACCGCGCCGAGTTCATCAACGGTCGCGACGAAGTGAAAGCGTTCCTGACCCGAAAATGGTCAACCGAACAAGGCTATCGATTGAAGAAAGAACTCTGGGGATTCCGGGAAAACCGGATGGCCGTGCGCTTTGAGTACGAATGGCACGACGAAAGTGGTCAATGGTACCGCAGCTACGGTAACGAACTCTGGGAATTTGACGAGAACGGTCTGATGGCCAAACGATTCGCCAGCATCAACGACGCACCCATTGCCGAGAGCGACCGGCGCGTTTTTTAATCCTCCAACTCATGGCCCGCAATTATGAATCCCTCGCCTTTACCGAACCCGTCAAAGCCATGCAGGAACGCTACGTAGTCGAAGCACCTACGCCCGCATGGAACAGCAAACCCGATTTGATGGCCTGACCGACAACGAGGTTAAGTTTATTGCCAACCGGGACAGTTTTTACATAGCTTCAATTGGTGAAAACAGGTTCCCCTACATTCAGCACCGGGGTGGACCGAAGGGGTTCATGAAGGCAATTGACCCGCTTACCCTCGGCTTTGTTGACTTCAGCGGCAACAGGCAGTATATCTCGGTAGGCAACCTGCTAACCCATCCGCATGTATCACTATTTCTGATGGACTATCCCCATCAGACTCGCCTGAAAATTTACGCCAAAGCCGAGATCATTGAACTCGCAGACCGGCCTGACCTTTTTGAGCAGTTGGACCCGAACGGCTATAAACACCGCCCCGAACGGATGATGTTGCTACACGTGGAAGCTTTTGACTGGAACTGCCCGCAACATATCACCCCGCGCTACACCACCGACGAAATCAGTGCGATTCTGGCTCCAAAATATGAATATATTGCCCAACTGGAAGCGGAGGTGGCGCGACTGAGAGCGGGTTAGTAGCTGAACAAACTAACGTGTTTCTATCTAAAGGTCAACCGTAAAAAGCAGTATCTTAGCCAGAACAAAAACGCCTGAGAAGATGGAAGCAACAATAGATAAAGAGCAAATCAGAAAAGCACTGAAGACCCTGGTCGTTCAGGAACCGGACTTCGTGAAGCAACTTCTGCGTGAGATCAGCGAAGAACTGCGCCCGGACGATGAGTTTGAACAACTTATCCAGCAGAATTTTCGGCGATTCGACGCTACGTTTCGTGCCCTTGCCTGATGCGATACCTGACTAAAGTTCAGATTATCAGACTAAATAAAGCTACGGTTGATGCGCACGGCGGCAATTTCATGCCGCCGTCAAATTTTCTGCACGAAGAAAGTCTGGATTATCTGGTCGAAGCGGTACAGGCAGAAATGTTTGGCGAACCGCTGTATCCAACCATCTCCGACAAAGCCTCTGTTTACTGCTTCAATGTCATCGGAAATCACATCTTCACCGACGGCAATAAGCGCACGGGTTTAGCTGCCGCGTTAGTTTTCTTAAACCTAAACGGCCACGACGTATCAATGGCTGTTGACGATTCAATAATGACTGACTTCATTCTTAAAATCGCATCCGGGCAGTCAAGTCTGGACGAGTGCCGGGCGTGGTTCGCGGCTCAGGTCGTGGCCAATGGGTGACGGGCTATATCTGCACGATGTGTGTTACCAGATAACAGAAACCAAGTCTGCATAGAGGGCGAAATTATGGTCGGAGGAGACTATGGCCAGGTGCTGCTGCGGGAGCAGGTATGACAGCAGCAGAGCTGTTCGCTTGGATAAATGTTATTCCAGAAGCAGGTCAAGTTATTGATCTTGTAATTGGTCTGTTGGCTGCAGCAGGGGAATACACAGATTGTGTCGCGAGACATATATTTGAGTACCGTGAAGTAGAAGCCTCAGCTAACAATGCTCACTACAAAGATATAAGAGATTGTGAAGAGAAATTCACGGATTGTAGGTAGACAGCAACAGGTAGATAATCGACAGGATGTATTATGGGGTGGTCGGGTTCTGGCGGACAGTCGCTCTCTTAGTTTTTAGAGATATGATTAAACTCAAATTGAATTGGGCTCCGGTAGCCGATACCTGAGTGCTTGCGGACAGGATTGTAATAGTTGTCGATGTAGTCGCCGATCTCAGCACGCGCATCATCTAAACTCAAAAATACACCCGATTCCATTACTTCTGCCTTTAGTCGCGACCAGAATGAC
>JACMPG010000268.1 GCA_014377625.1 Spirosoma sp. | reverse complement strand
TAATACTGCGAGCAGTTTGGTGTTAAGTTCAAGCAGCCCTACGCTGCCAGAACTGACAATCCAGACTATTGAGCCGATTTACATCAACTGAGCCATCAGAACTGAGTTGGCTATATATCAGCTTCCAAACCCGCCGGTTGGTTTCCCGTCGGACCAAGGCGTTCATCGAGTTGAGTAATGAAGTATCAGCCGCCAATAGCAGACGAGCCACATTCACCGTACTCAGCGTGGCGTTCAGGTGGTAGTCCAGTTTCTCATCACTACGGGCCTGACACTGCGTTAGGCCCGTGAACTGTTTGGCATCCCGAAACAAGAGTTCAATCTGGAAACGCAGGTGGTAGTAGTGAGCAATCTGACTGGCCGCCTGCTGCTCATCGGTTGAGGCTAGCAAAACGTACTGCTGACGGCGCGTATCCAGCACCAGCACCACCCGAAGTAAGCATCCGAAATGCTTCGAGTAGAGTAAGGCACTGTAGAGCCGGATGTGGGCATGAATCGGATGGTCCCCCTTATCCTGCCACCGGCTGAGGTCATCGAAGACCGCTTTGCCATCGTAGCGACGGGTGGGTCCCCGCTGACCGGGCTGTCGGCCAGCAGTCCATAGATGATACAGGGCCGCATCATGGCGCAAGCGGGTAATAAAATGGCGTGCGTGACGAGCAAACAGGGTAAATACCTCTGTTTTAGCATAGTAGCCGTCGCCGACCCAATAGCGCAGGGCGGGCAGGTGGGGTAAACAGTCGGCGAGTTGTTCGATGTACCAACTCAGCCGCGAGTAGGCTTTATCGTCCTGTTGGGTGATATTGGGCGGAGTTTGGCTGGCTTCCAGCGCAAAGCATTGTTTGGTGAGGATGTTGACACAAGCCAGCAGACTGACCTCTAGCCCGCGCTGGGCCTTGCCCGCACAAGAGGACCAGAACTTGTCAAGGCCAAAGGTTTTATTACCGCTTTTGGGGATAAAACTACAGTCGATGATGCCAATGAATGGCCCCTGGGTAAAATCGACACAGGCTTTGTTAAAGGCCAGCCAATCGAAATAGGTGGCAAATTGTCGGCGGAAGGTAAGTTCGGTGAAGCGGGCGTAGCGGGCCAGATTTTCAAACGTAGCGCGTCCCTGTCGGCCCAGGAGGACGGCGAAGAGTTCGGTGAGAAAAGTGCGCTGATGCTTGTTCACGTTGGAAAGTTTAGCCAATATTGGCTTGAGAATCGCTTCGATGCTCATGGGTCGTAGGGGCTGAAATGGGGATTTCAATCTTACGACCCTTTTTGCATCTGGCCAAATCAGGCCTCAAAACTGCTCACAGTATTAGTATAACTGAGTAGCCGCACTTTCCTAGCGTGCAGCACGGCACGCTCAGTCAGCATGATTTTATTGTCGAGTTCAGGCATTTCCCGGTTAGAATCGACGTTGCACACAATACGCTGGCTACCCGACTCAACCATAAAATAGTCTGATACGTAGTTGGGCCTGATCAAAATCCGGAAGCTGTGCGGGTACCGTATCTGTCCGGTGAAAGAAAAGACGCCATTCCTGGTTTTAGCTTCGTACTGGTTTTTACTGGCCGGATAATATTCCCTGCCACCCGTTTGTAGCAGCACTACTTTCCCCGTGTCAACATTGATAGTGCCATCGAGATGGAATAATTTGTCCTGCGCATTCGTCTGGCAGAACGAAAAAACGAGTATCAATGGAGTGAGCAGGTACTTCATTTTCGGTTTAGGATTAGTGCAGTAAGACCCGCAAAACAACAAAATAGTTGTACTGCTCTCAAACAGCGAAAGCTACTACGTTGCGTAGTGGCTTTTTCGTTCATCTCAAATCTCCGTTCCTTCTTCAATCGGTTCAGGTTCGGGCTTGCCGTCTTCGTCGAGGATAACGCGCTTTCGTTTGCGGTTGACGAGGTAGAATAACGGCGGGATAATCAGCGGGGTGAAGAACAGCGTGGTGGTCAGGCCGCCGATGATGACGGTAGCTAAGGGCCGCTGCACGTCGGAGCCGATGCCGCTCGAAATGGCCGCCGGCACGAGACCGATAATGGCCACGACCATAATGGCCATAATGGCCCGAAACTGCTCCTGCGCCGTTTCGATGGTGATTTCGCGCAGGGATTTGCTCATATCCGTCAGGTTGCGGTTCAGGGCCGAGATAAGCAGCACGCCCGCCATGACCGAAATACCGAAGATACTCACGAAACCCACCCCCGCCGAGACGTTAAAATTGTAGCCCCGCAGCAGCAACGCGCCAATGCCCCCCGCCAGTGCAAACAGCAGGCAGGCCAGCGTCACGAGCGTATCGCGGACGTTGCCGTAGAGCAGAAACAGGAATAGAAACACGACCACAATAGTCAGCGGGATGCTGATGGCCAGCTGCCCGCCCGCGCGTTCAAGGTTTTCGTACTGCCCGCCGTATATGATGCTGTACCCTTCGGGAATCTTGACGCGCTGCGCCACTTTCTGGCTGATTTCCTTGACGAAACCACCCTGATCGCGACCCCGGATGTTAGTGCGCACCGTAACCATGCGCTTGCCGTTGAGCCGGTAAATATTGGTCTGCCCCTGCACGTAGCGGATGTCGGCCAGTTCGCTCATCGGGATCAGCGCGCCCGTGGCCGACGGCACCTGCAACTGCCGGATGGCGTCGATGCTGCCCCGGCTTTCGGGTGTGAAGCGGATAACAATGTCATACCGCTTGGCTTCGTCATACACCGTACCGATGGTTTTACCGCCGATGGCCGCTTCAATCATATTCTCAATTTCCGAGACGTTGATGCCGTAGCGGGCGGCTGCCGGGCGGTTGATCTGAATAGCCAGTTGATCCTGCGGGCCTTCCTGCTCAATGTTGACGGACACGGCTCCGTCCATACCTTTCACAAGGACTGCAATGCTATCGGCTTTGGCCCGCATCAGCGTCAGGTCGTTACCCACAATAGAGATAGCGAGGTCTGCCGCGCTGCCCGTGACAATCTCCATTACCTGGTCGATAATGGGCTGGCCCGACGAGAAAAACGCGCCCGGAAACGCTTCCTGCAACTCGTTCTGCATGGATCGCACAATCTCTTTCTTCGATACGCTGTCTGACCACGTACTGTAATCTTTCAGACCCACCAGGATTTCGGTACGGTCGGCGGGGAAGGGGTCGGTACCGTCGTCATTGCGGCCCGCCTGCGTGATGACGAAGCTGACAGGCTTGTATTTAGCAATGATGTCGCGGATTTTAGGCGATATTTTGGCATTCTCCTGAATCGTAATCCCCGACGGCATGAACGCCCGCATGAAAATGGAGCCTTCGTCCAGTTCAGGCAGGAACTCGGTGCCGAGCTTCGCGCCAAAGCCAATCATCACCAGCACCACCACCATACCCACGCCAACGACCATGGCCGGAGCGCGGAACAGTGTTGAGCGCAGTAACTTTGCGTAACCACGCTCCAGGGGCGACAGTAGCAGGTTTTTGTATTCCTTGAGCGGTTTGGCGTTCGGCTTCAGTGACTTGCTGTATACGAACGAAATCAAGACTGGAATCACCGTCAGGGCGCACAGCAGCGAGCCAATCACGGCAAACGACAGCGTGAGGGCCATTGGCGAAAACAGCTTACCCTCCACCCGCTGCATGAGCAGAATGGGCAGATACGCCAGAATAATAATCGTGACCGAAAAGAAAATCTCCCGCGCCACCTCACCCGCCGACCCAATCGTGACGGGTACGATACCGGCGTCGCGGTCGCTGGGGCGGGCGTGTCGGTAGCGGTGCAACAGGTGTACGGCCATCACACTCGCTCCGTCTACGATAATGCCGAAGTCAATGGCACCGAGCGAGAGCAGGTTAGCCGGAATACCGGCGAGTTTCATCAGGATGAACGCAAACAGCAGCGAGAACGGAATCGTAACGGTCACGACGAGGGCCGTGCGCCAGCTACCGAGAAACAGAATGAGCAGCAGCGTAACGATGACAATACCTTCGATGAGCGTATGCGCTACGGTTTCGAGCGAGTGGTCGATCAGAAAACCCCGGTCGTAGAGTACGCGCAAATGAACGCCTTTGGGTAGTTCACGGGCTTCAAGGTCGGCAATTTTGGCTTTCAGCAGTTCCAGCACTTCGGACGGGTTTTCGCCCCGGCGCAACAGCACAATCCCTTCGGTAGCCCCCACTACGTCCAGTTTTTCGTCGGGAATACGGTAGCCCAGAATGCCCGATGGCGCGGGTGGGTTAATTTCTACACTTGCCACATCGCTAATAAGAACGGGAACACCTTCGTTCGTTTTCAGAACGATGTGACCGATATCATCGGGAGTTTTTAACGCGCCAAGACCCCGCACCGCAAAGCCCTGCCCCCCCCGTGCGATGATATTGCCACCGGTGTTCTGGTTGTTTTTCTGTACCGCATCAACTACATCCTGCAAAGTCAGGTCATACTTACGGATTTTGGCCGGATCGGGGATAACCTGAAACTGCTTGATAGGTCCGCCAAAAGTCGTTACGTCGGCCAGTCCCGGCACCTGCAATAGCTGCGGCACAATGACCCAGTCCTGCAAATCGCGGAGCTGCATGGGTGTCATAGTGGCCGGAGCTTCGATGACGTAGCGGTAGATTTCGCCCACTGCCGTTGTCAGCGGAGCCAGTTCGGGCGAAACGCCGTTGGGTAGCTGCGCCGAACTGAGCCGTTCGATAATCTGCTGCCGGGCAAAGTAGTCCGTAACGGTTTCGTCAAAATTCAACTGCACTACCGATAGCCCGAAGATGGTACGGGACCGCCGGTCTGTTACGTGCGGCACGTTGTTCAGTACCCGCTCAATCGGAATCGTGACCTGCTGCTCCACTTCCTCAGCCGCCCGTCCGTCGTACTTGCTGATGACAATGACGTTGGTATCGGCAATATCGGGATAAGCTTCAATCTTGAGCATCCTGAAGCACCAGTATCCCAGCCCCATAAGCGCAACGGCGAGGCCAACAACGGCCCAGCGGTTACGGAGCGAAAACGTGATTAATTTCTGAATCATTTATAATTCATCATTAGATTTAGTAGCCAAAACTCAGGCCTTTCAACTGCAGTACGTTATCCGTTACGACGGCGTCGTTTTGACGTAGTCCGCCCAGCACTACCACTTTGTTTTCCCGTTGCTGACCGAGCTGTACAGTCCGGCGTTCAATGGTTTGGGGAGCAGTTTTCACGAACACGTAATCGCGGCCCTGTACCGTTACGATGGCATCGCGCGAGACGGCCATCTGTTGCCCGTCGGCCACCCCAAACTTCACCGTAGCAAACATGCCCGCCTTGAGCCTTCCATCGGGGTTACTAACCCCAATACGCAGTTTGATTTGCCGGGTTGTATTATCGACGTAGTCGTTCACGTCATCGATGCGGCCCGCGAAGCGTTCGTTGGGGAAGGCCGCGAAGTTGAGTACGCAGGGCAGCCCGCTCCGAATGCCTTCCAGCTGATTTTCGGGTACTTCGCACACCACCAGAATAGAGTTGGGTTTGGCCCGGCGCAGGGCAGCCGGGTCGAACCCGGCCAGTTTCAGTGTAGCTTCGTCAGTGATGATGGCCGCCTGTTCGTTGGCCAGCTGCGTTTCGGCTTCAATCACTTCTTTGCCCGACGCGGCCCCGTGTGCCTGCAAATCGCGCACACGGTCCAGGTTACCGCGCTGGGTCTGGATATTGATACGGTGCTGCAAAATGGCCGTGTAGTTGTTCGATAAGCTGGGATCATCGAACAGAACAAGCCGCTCGGCGGGATTTTCGACAGAGCGCAGTACCATAGCCGCCACGTGACCGGGGGCCGACACATCGGTACGCATGGCCTGCGATTGGGCGGGCTGGGTCGTGAAGGGTTCAATCATCTTCGCGTCGGGAAACGCAATCGTGTTACCATCAGCAGAGACGGTTGGGCGCGGCACCGCCGTAACAACGGGCTTCGGCTTGTCTTTGCAGGACATGGTCAGCAAAGCGAACAGGAGGAAAATGTGTTGTGGTTTCATTGGTTTGGTTTGTAGGTCGTACGCTCTTGTGCGACCAAGCCGAAGGCTAACAATGTAGTAACTTAGCTTCAACTACAATATTAGCCTCTGCTGGAGCTGGTTGGACGTGGGCCGCACCGGCGTACCAGTCCAACCTACGTCAATACGAGTTTATTTGCCCGGTCACGTATAATAGCCGGACGTAGTTTTGACGGTAGGAATAAAGCGTTTGATAATAGGCCGTTTGCGTTTCAAACCACGACCGCTGAGCTTCCAGCAGGTCAATGAGCGTGGTGGCTCCGCGCAGGTAAGCGTACCGTACTGACCCCAGTACTTTATCAGCGTTGCGCCGGATACCGGTAAACCGGTCTACGTTCTGGCGGCTGGTAATGAACGACTGGTAGGCAGTTTCAACTTCGCTTCGGATTCGAGCCTGTACGAACGAGGCCGCCTGATTCGCCTGATCGACCAGCACCTGCGACTTTTGAATCTCACCCTGATTGCGCGAATAGAACGGCAGTTCAAGAGTCAGAAATACGCCGGCATATGGTACGGCATTCTGTGGATTCCAGATCAGGCCGGCTTCGTTGCGGGGTTTGGCCAGCACCTGCTGCAGATCGACGTTACGCCGGGCCGTTTCGAGATTGGCACTGGCCACCTGCACATCGGTCCGGGTCAGGGCTGCGAGCCGCAACAGACTGTCGGCAGAGGCTTCTACAGACGGGTACAGGCTAAGCGGGTCCGTAAAATCGGGGCGGACAATGCTGTCGCTCAGGGCTACGGTCACACTATCGGTTGTTCCCAGTACCAGACGTAGTTCGGTCAGACGGTTGCGCAGATCCTGACGGGCGGTGCGGGTTTGCAGATCGAACCGATCCGACAACAGTTGAGTGCGGGTTAGTTCCGTGCTGTTGATGACCAGATCTTTGAGCCTGACTTTGTTAAGTTGCACCAACGTATCGACATTGGCTTTAGCGCGTTGCAGCAGGGCAAGCTGGATGCGGGCGTACCAGGCATCGAGAAAGAGATTGGCCGCGTCGAAAAGCAAGCCCCGCTCGGTCTCAGCCACACTCTTTACAGCGAGATTGGTGTTGGCTTCGGCAAAGCGGTTTCGGTACTGGCGTTTATGAAATACGTCGAACTCTTTAGTAGCCTGAAGCCAGAACTGCCGCCGTTGCCGACTCAGCGCACCGTTCACTTCGGCCACCATGGGTGTAACGGGCGTTGGGCTGAGCTGAAACAGGGTCTGGTTGTTCAGGATGGGATTGGGGCGCAGGTTAGCCGTGACCTGATTGGCCTGAGCCACACTGATATTGAGCCGATCTACACGCAGTACGGGGCTGTTTATACGTACCTGCTCCAGTACTTGTTTGAGCGTCAGCGGAGTCTGGGCCGACGCTACTACGCCCAATAACGGTAACCAGAAACCAGCAATAAAACTTTTCGGAAAATGCATTCGATTCTAAAGAAACGCAACAAAGTAACGGTACGCTAAACCGAAAAGAGCCAACTGACTGGTTAAAAGTTGGTTAAAGACCTTTTAGTCTACTAAAAATTAGGTAAAACTGCTCATTTTCACCCACTTATGAATCCATTATCCTTAAAACCAGGGCCGACGGGTTTTGAAGGACTTTTTGAGCCCCGTAATGAGCAGGAACGCGCCAAGCAAGCCGAAGATAATAGCCAGTATAGTAACGTTGAAAATGGCAAATACAACGGCCACCAGAATTATGATAACCGATGCTTTGAGTTTCCAGCTAATGCGCTGCCACCAGTTCAGTTCTTTACGAAGCGGCATGCCCAATGACTGCCGAATCTTATTGCCCAGCCGGAGTTTTTTTCCGGGTTTGGGCTGCGTGGCCGATGTCGGTGGAGTCGTAACGGGTGGGGTCAGTACCGAAGTTATCCGGTTCATACGCTGCTGAACAGGCGTTCGGACGGGTTGATTCTGACGACTGACAACGAATGCATCGGTGGGTAAGGACGGGGGTAGTGTTTCCGGTATCGGCGCAATGGGTGCGCTGGAAATAATCACTTCAGAGGGTGGTTCAGGCGGAGAAGGTAGTGTCCGTGCCGAAGTATAGGGCGTTCGCTGGAAATAGGCAATGGGGCGGTGGCAGGCAGTAATGAACAGGCAGAACAGGGCAATGAGCAGAACGGCGTATTTCATCAGGTCGTGTAGGAGGTCAGACGCATCCCCGGCACAATGCAGAGGCAAAAATCGGTTAAACAACGAATCACACCGGCCATATCGTACCGGTTCTCCGAAAAGTCGTTCTGGATTGCCATTACCTTTGCGCCATGATTTTACCCGATGATGACCCGGCTTTGTGGCGGGTGGAGCAGTCTGATTACCTCGTCCGCAACCCGTGGCTAACCGTCCGGCAGGATGCCGTTCAACTACCCAACGGCGGGTTCATACCCGACTATTTTGTGTTCGAGTACCCCAACTGGGTCAACATTATTGCGGTTACGACCAACGGGCAGCTGATTTTGGTACGGCAGTACCGGCACGGCATCGCAGGGGTACATTACGAACTCTGCGCGGGCACCGTTGACCCCGCCGATGGTGATTCGGGCGCGGGATTGTTGCTGGCTGCCCAGCGCGAACTGCTCGAAGAAACCGGCTACGGCGGAGGCAACTGGCAATCCTTTATGTCACTTTCTGCCAATACCGGCACTCACACCAATATGAACCACACCTTTCTGGCAACGGGCGTTACGTGGCAGCAACCGCAGCAACTCGACCTTACCGAGGACATTACGGTGCATCTCGTTTCGCCCGAACGGGCGTTGGCCATTATTGACAGCGGGCAAATGCCACAGGCCATGTGCGCGGCCCCATTACTACGGTATTTACTGGGCCGGGCCTGAAAGTCAGCCGACGAGCGTTTGATTCTATGCGTACTTTTGCGGCTATTATGATTATCCCGTTAGCCCACCGCGCCAACCAAACGCAGGAGTATTATTTCTCGGTCAAACTCGCCGAAGTCCGTCAGCTTATGGCCGCTGGCCACGACATCATAAATATCGGCATTGGCAACCCCGACATGATGCCGTCCAACAACACGCTCGACGCGCTCACAGCGTCGGTACGGCAACCATCGGCGCATGGGTACCAACCCTACAAAGGAACACCCGGACTGCGGCAGGCTATCGCAGCATTTTACCGCCATACC
Organism: Spirosoma sp.; assembly: GCA_014377625.1. GTDB lineage: Bacteria > Bacteroidota > Bacteroidia > Cytophagales > Spirosomataceae > Spirosoma. The sequence goes on along the minus strand of JACMPG010000268.1, from coordinate 6,114 downwards.
TACGGCGTTACGCTCAATGCTGATACCGACATTTTACCACTCATCGGCTCCAAAGAAGGCATTACACACCTGTCGATGACGTTCCTGAATCCCGGCGATGGCGTGCTGGTGCCGGAACTCGGCTACCCCGCCTACCGGGCCGTGAGTCAGATGGTGGGGGCCAAGGTGCTGGAATACCCGTTGATGGAATATGATGGCTGGCAGCCCGACTGGAGCGCAATGGCTGATCTGCTGACCGATACCACCAAAATTATCTGGCTCAACTACCCGCATATGCCTACCGGCGCACCGGCTACCCGGCAGTTATTCGAGCGGGCCGTTCGCTTCGCCCACAACCACCGGCTGCTACTCTGCCATGACAATCCGTATAGCCTGATACTGAATAAAAAACCGCCTGTAAGTATTCTTTCCATCGATGGCGCGAAAGACGTGGCCGTTGAGTTAAACTCACTCAGTAAATCGCACAACATGGCGGGCTGGCGCGTGGGCTGGCTGGCCGCAGCAAAACCGTATATCGACGCCGTGCTGACCATCAAAAGCAATATCGATTCGGGGCAGTTCCGGCCCCTGATGGACGCTGCCGCCGAAGCCCTCACCAACACCGACGACTGGCACCTGGCCCGCAACGCCGTTTATGAAGGTCGATTAGCCGCCGTTCACGCCCTGCTGGACGCCCTCGGCTGCACCTACGCGCCCGATCAGGAAGGGCTGTTTATCTGGGCTAAACTTCCCGACTCGGTACCGTCGGCGGAAGATTTTGTAAATACACTACTGCGTGAAAAACACATCTTCATTGCGCCGGGATTCATTTTTGGTCCCAAAGGCAACCGGTACGTGCGGGTGTCGCTGTGCGTAGAAGAAGAGAGAATTGAGGAAGCCGTTAAACGTCTTGAACCAGGATTTTGACAGGATTAAAAAGATTTTTAGGATGTCAGTCTGAACCAGGATTTTTACCCGATTCTGAGGATTGACAGGATTTGCTGGCGCGTTTGTGCTTTTATGTTTAAGCGAGAATTTATGAATATGAACGGGACTGCCATCAACGATTTAACCAGGCGAGTAATCGGGTGCGCGATGGAGGTGCATCGTATTCTTGGGAATGGCTTTCAGGAAGTCATCTACCAGCGAGCATTAGCAGTAGAACTCGAACTGGCGGGTATTGCATCGGCTCGTGAAGTGGAGATGCCGATATTTTTCAAAAACGTTCAGGTAGGTATGCGCCGGGTCGATTTTCTCATTCAAAATGAGTTATCAGTCGAAATCAAAGCAATCACGATACTGGAAAATGTTCACCTGGCACAGGGCAAAAACTACCTCGAAGCATACAATCTTCCAACAAGTCTGCTCATCAACTTTGGCTCACCGAGTCTCGAGTTCAAACGACTCTTCAACAATAAATTTCGGCTCAATAAGTAATCCTAAACCAGAATGTCTGAACCAGGATTTCTACAAGATTAGAAAGATTTTCAAGACCGTCCGGCTGAGCGTAAGCCTAATCCTGACATTCTTTTCAATCCTGTAAATCCTGGTTCAGACATCCTGGCTCAGACATCCTGGCTCAAAAATCCTGGCTCAGAAAAATCCGTTAAATCCCGGTTTATGAACGTTACAATCATTGGTGTGGGTCTCCTTGGCGGCTCGTTTGCGCTGGCCCTGCGCGAAAAATACCCGAACATGCACTTTATCGGCGTCGATGCGTCGGTAGTGAACGGGCAACTGGCCCTGGCAAAGGGTCTGGTTGATGCCGTACTGCCACTGACCGAAGCCGTGCCACAGAGTTTGCTGGTAGTGCTGGCCACCCCCGTCAACACGATTATGGAGTTGCTGCCCGCCGTAATGGATCTGCTGCCGCCCGGTGCCACCGTGCTGGACCTTGGCTCGACCAAGCAACTCATCTGCAATCTGGCCGATGCCCACCCCAAACGGGCACAGTTTGTGGCAGCCCACCCCATGGCCGGTACCGAAAACTCCGGCCCCAGCGCAGCTTTTCGGGAATTACTGCCGGGCAAAAACCTCATCATCTGCGACCGCGACAAGAGCCTGCCCGACAGCCTGAAACTGGTCGAAAGTCTGTTTCGCGATATTGGCATGAAACTCTTTTTCATGACTCCACAGGAACACGATCTGCATTTGGCTTACGTATCGCACCTCAGCCACATCAGCGCGTTTGCACTGGGCCTGACCGTGCTGGAGAAAGAAAAAGACGAGCAGGCTATTTTCGACATGGCAAGTACGGGTTTCAGCAGTACGGTGCGGCTGGCCAAAAGTTCTCCGCAAATGTGGGCGCCCATTTTCGACCAGAACCGCGCCAATGTCTCCGACGCCCTGGCCGCTTACATCGACTTTTTACAGCAGTTCAAGCAGGTTGTCGACAATCAGGACGTAGCGACCTCGCTTGAGTTTATGCAACGTGCCAACGTGATCCGGCGGGTACTGGATGGTATTGAAAAGAGGTGATGTTTGAACAGTTGGGGGGTATAGATAGTCGTACTATCAGACAATAATCAACCCGAATCATGCAAACACAAACTGACAAACCCGCCACGCAGGCCGGTACCATTACCATTGGGGGAGATCTGACCGTGAACCGGCTGGCCTACGGAGCCATGCGCATTACCGGCGAGGGTATCTGGGGCCCACCCCGCGACCACGACGAAGCCATCCGCGTACTGAAACGTTGCCTTGATCTCGGTATTAACTTTATCGATACCGCAGATTCGTACGGCCCTTACGTGTCAGAAGAACTCATTGCCGAAGCCCTGCACCCCTATGCAGACGGTCTGGTCATTGCTACGAAAGGCGGATTGCTGCGTACCGGCCCCAATCAGTGGCCCGTAGACGGGAGTCGCAAACACCTTGAAGAAGCCCTGCACGGTAGTCTGAAACGGCTCAAAGTTGACTGCATCGACCTGTATCAGTTGCATCGGTTTGATGATAAGGTACCCGCCGAGGAGTTTCTGGGATTCCTGCATGAAGCGCAGCAGCAGGGCAAGATCAAACACATCGGCCTGTCGGAGGTGGGCATAGAGCAGATCGAGAAGGCGCAGGATTATTTCGAGGTCGTATCGGTACAGAACATGTACAATTTCGGGCAGCAGAAATGGAATGATGTCCTGAAATACTGCGAAGCCAACGATATGGTCTTCATCCCCTGGTATCCGCTGAGCGCAGGGAATCTGGAGGCCGACAAAGCCATCCACCGCGTTGTTGAACGCCACCGCACCGACGGATCGCCCGGCAGTACCGAGTATCAGATTGCACTGGCCTGGCTGCTGGCTGCGTCGCCGGTTATGCTACCCATTGCTGGTACGTCATCCGTGAAACATTTGGACGAAAACGTTCAGGCGGCTACTATCAGGCTAACCGACGAAGATTTCCAGGATATGCCGCTACCCGCGTAAAACAGCACCGGGTAATACAGGAAATGTCCCGCTCAGATAGTTTCTGAACGGGACATTTCCTGTGAAGCGAACGGAGACTATTTACTTCCGAATGGCTTTAATTTTGTCAAGCGCGTCTTCCAACTGGCCCATTTGCTTCATCAGGTCTTCCTTGATGTAAGCCGGAAGGTGATCCTTTTCGATGGCGTCTTTGTAGACGTCAATAGCAGCATTTTCGCCAAACTCGACCGAACTCAGTACCGTGTCGCGGTCTTTACCCGTAACAGCCGACTTGATGTCGATCCAAGCGCGGTGAATCTTGCTCGATACATCGGAGGTCGTTGCATCAGACACGGCCAGCCCGTCGATACGTACAATATGGTCGGCAAGCTGGCTACGAAAGCCCTGACTCTGAATGATGTAATGACGAAAAAGGTCATCCAATTGTGTATCATCAGTATCTTCTACCGCTTTCTCATAACCCTGAATCCGGTCATTATTGATCTTCACCAGATCATTGAGATCTTCGACAATTTCTTCGTTCTTAATCATAACATTGTGTGTTTATCAATGGTAAACTCACTTCAAAAACCTGATTAGGCCTTAAATGTTTGGTAGTGGAGTCACTTCCTGTCAGTACCTGCATAAGCTGACCTCATACCCTGTAATCGTGCAGGTGTAGTTTCTTTATTATACAGTACTTATGTTCTTTTGTGAAGTCTAAATAGTTTTTTAGTAAAGTCTAAATTATTCTTTTAACATATACTGATACCATTTTATTTAACAAATTTTAAAACCCTATTGCACTTTCGTCCGTATTTATTGTAGGTACCACCGATACACGGTGGAAAATTCACTAAACGTTATAAACCCCATGGAAAAACTACCCAACACTACCGACGTAAGTCAGTTACTGACGGGCAAGGAATCGGCAGCCTTAGGGCGTCGTATCTTCCTGCGTTACATTGGTGCAACAGCCGCAGCGGGCGTAGTACTCAGTGCCTGCCAAAACCAGATTGTGGATCCAGCCGCCCGCGGTGCTGCCCGCGCTGGTGACGTAATTAACCTCGGCGACATTGGCTACGATGACGCCGGCGTTCTCAACTACGCTTACGCACTCGAACAACTCGAAGCCGCTTTTTACGTGCAGGTCATGATGACGCCCTTTGCCGGCATGAACGGCTACGAGCGGCAGGCCCTGAGCGAAATTCGCGATCACGAGATCATTCACCGCGAGTTGTTCAAAGCAGCCCTGGGCAGCGCAGCCATTCCGGGCCTGACGCCTAACTTCAGCGCCATCAACTTCAACAGCCGGGCCTCGGTATTGGGCACTGCCCGTGTGTTCGAGAGCGTTGGCGTGTCGGCCTACAACGGTGCCGGTCGTCTGCTCAAAAGTGCTGACTACCTGACGCTGGCCGGTAAGATCGTTTCGGTTGAAGCCCGCCACGTGTCAATCATCAGCGAACTGCTGAACCCCATGACGACTTCCTTTGCTGGCGACGATATCGTTGACCCGATGACCGCATTAGGTCAGGCACGTAAGCCTTCAGAAGTACTGCCACTTGTGCAGCCCTTCATCCAGGAAAAAATTAACGGAAAAGATCAACCGCAATAAACTCAACTACGACCATGAACTTACAAAACATATTACACGAAATTGAGCAGGTTGATACCGATGTTGTTGACCGGCTCGACCATATGTCCCGTCGCCATATGTTCAGCAGCCTGGTGAAAAAGGCTGTTGTTGCTGGCTCGGCTGCCGCTCCGGTAGTTTTGGCTTCTTTGCTGAACAAAACCTACGGACAGAGCAGCGTAGTAGCCGAGGTGCTGAACTTCGCGCTGACGCTCGAGTATCTGGAAGCAGAATATTACAATGTGTCGCTGGCAACACCCGGTTTTTTGAACGGTGAAGCCCGCGTTACGTTTGCGCAGATTGCCAAGCACGAAAATGCGCACGTGGCTCTGCTCAAAGGCGCACTTGGATCGGCTGCTGTGGCAAAGCCAAAGTTTGACCTTACCTACGGTGGTGCTTACCCCGACACGTTCTCGAACTACAGAACGTTCCTGACGCAGGCCTCGGGTTTTGAAGATGTTGGTGTTCGGGCCTACAAAGGTCAGGCTCCACGCCTGATGTCGGCTCCGGACGTTCTGACGATTGCCCTTCAGATTCACTCGGTAGAGGCCCTTCACGCGGCTAAAGTTCGTTATCTGGCCGGGCTGCAGGGCTGGATCAACCTGTCTCCACCTGGATTACCCTACGCCGAAGAGGACAAGGTATCGCAGGGTGGCGTAAATCTGGTGGCGGCAACCGGCTATAGTGCTGCTCTGGTATCGCAGGCCTTCGATGAGCCGCTGACGAAAGATCAGATTCTGGCCATTGTCAAGCCTTACTTCGCGTAAGCTAACTGACGGTAGCAGCTAAAAAAGCCGGTCCTGAACGAGCGTTCAGGACCGGCTTTTTTTGTCAGTTGGGTCGGGTGGCAGTTACGCTGCGTAGTTTGAAGCGCGAGCTATTCTCAAACTTAATCTGGTCGGGCGAGTAGGTGAACTGAATCTGTGAGATCACGCCCTCCCAGCCGGGTCGGCCACTTAAATTGATTTCATACGTCCGGTACTGACCATCGCCAATAATGGGAAAATCGATAACGCGGTTAGGCGTATCGAAGATATCCGGGTCGCCGGGGATTCGCCAGGCCAAACGGGCAGTGGTTGCTTTGGTCAGGTAAGCCGCCTG
>JACMPG010000267.1 GCA_014377625.1 Spirosoma sp. | reverse complement strand
CAGAAGTACCTCGGAACACTTGGGTTGATTCTCCGGGCAAAGCGATTGGGTGTTATTCCCTTTGTTCGACCACTACTTGAGAAAGTGAAACAAACTGATTTTTGGGCAAACGACAGACTACTCGATTACATCCTTCTGGAAGCGAATGAATAAACTGTTTTGTATCTGCAAAATCGCGCTTTTACCAGCTATACTGCTGGTAGCGCACCTCGTAACCGCCCAAACAGCGGCCCCGAAACCACTGCGTATCGGCATCGTCGGGATGGAGCATTCGCACGTCTATGGTATTCTGAACAAAGGATTTCGGGAGAAAAACCAGACCGATGTTGAGATCGTAGGCATTGCTGAACCCAACCGCGAACTGGCCGAACGCTTTTCAAAGCAGTTCAACTTTCCGATGAGTTTGGTCTATGCCACCCTCGAAGAAATGCTCGACAAAACCAAACCCGAAGCCGTAACGGACTTCCGGCGGATTGTCAGTCATCGAAAAACGGTGGAGGCCTGCGCCCCACGCAAGATTCACGTCATGGTGGAGAAGCCACTGGCCACCACCTACGCCGACGCCAAAGCCATGGCCGCACTGGCCCGCAAACACAACATTCAACTGCTCACCAATTACGAAACCACCTGGTACGGCAGCAACCACAAAGCCTACACCCTGTCGGAACAAAAAGCCCTCGGCGACCTGCGCAAGATTGTGGTACACGACGGACATGAAGGGCCGAAAGAGATTGGTGTCATGCCCGAATTTCTGACCTGGCTCACCGACCCGGTCGAGAATGGGGCCGGTGCGCTGTTCGATTTCGGCTGTTACGGCGCCAACCTCAGTACGTGGCTCATGCACAACCAACGCCCCACATCAGTCATGGCCGTGACGCAGCAAATCAAACCGGACATCTACCCCAAAGTCGATGATGAAGCCACGATTGTGCTGACGTATCCAAAAACGCAGACCATCATTCAGGGGTCATGGAACTGGCCCTTTGGTCGCAAAGACATGGAAGTCTATGGCCAAACCGGATACGTCAAAACCATCGACGGGACGCGGATGACCATCCGGCTGAAGAATGAAAAAACCGAACGGTCCGACAACGCCACCCAGGCCGACGCACCCGCCAAAGACCCGTTTACCTACTTCGCGCAACTTGTACACGGAGAAACCAAACCTGACGAACTGACTTCGCTGGAAAATAACCTGATCGTCGTTGAAATTTTAGATGCCGCCCGGCAGTCTGCGAAGACGGGGAAAGCGGTAAAACTGAACTGACCAAACCTAAAAAGTTTCCCAAAAAACCTTTTAGGTTTAAATACTACCACGCATGATAGTCGAACCTACCCACCCTGCCCTGGCCGACCTGACCCAACAACTCGCGGGTCTGAGCGAAATAGACGCCCTGCGAAAACTGGCCGGGCTATTTCCCGGTCAGGTCGTTTTCTCGACCTCGCTGGGCTACGAAGATCAGATCATTACCGACATGATTCTGGCCAACAACATCCCGATCAGGATTTTTACGCTCGACACGGGCCGGATGTTTTCAGAGACATATTCGGTCTGGCAAAAGACCAACGCCCGCTACAGCACGATCATTGAAGCGTATTTTCCGGAGCAGACTGCCGTCGAAAAACTCATGACGAATAAGGGGCCGTACAGCATGTACGACTCGGTCGAGAACCGCAAAGAATGCTGCGGCATCCGCAAAATCGAACCGCTGAACCGGGCATTGGCCGGGCAAAAAATCTGGATCACGGGCATTCGCGCCGAGCAGTCGGCAAACCGGCAAACCATGACCCAACTCGAACCCGACCCGGCCCACGACCTCGTTAAGTTTCATCCGCTCATGGACTGGACATTCGGGCAGGTAAAGCAATACGTTCACGACCACAACGTACCGTACAATCCACTGCACGACCGGGGGTTTGTCAGCATTGGCTGCCAGCCCTGCACCCGTGCCATCCAGCCCGGCGAAGACTTCCGGGCGGGCCGCTGGTGGTGGGAAGACAACAGCAAAAAAGAGTGTGGCCTGCACACACACGAAGAAGCATTTAAGCCCTGATGGGCCAAAAGACATGGCATTAGATTATTTAGATCAGCTCGAATCAGAAGCGATTCATATCATGCGCGAAGTGGCAGGGCAGTTTGAGCGGCCCGCGCTGCTGTTTTCGGGCGGTAAAGATTCCATAACGCTCGTACATCTGGCTCTGAAAGCGTTCCGGCCCGGCAAGTTTCCCTTTCCACTCGTTCACGTCGATACGGGGCACAACTTTCAGGAAGCCCTTGACTACCGCGACGCCCTGGCCGAACGCATTGGCGAGCAGCTTGTGGTGCGGTACGTGGAAGATACGATTGAGCGGCAGGGGCTGAAAGAACCAACGGGCCGCAACGCCACCCGCAACGGACTGCAAACGTTCACGCTGCTGGAAACCATCGAAGAATTTGAATTTGATGCCTGCATTGGCGGGGCGCGTCGTGACGAGGAGAAAGCGCGGGCTAAAGAGCGCGTGTTTTCGGTGCGCGACGAGTTCGGCTCGTGGGACCCCAAACGGCAGCGGCCCGAACTCTGGAACCTCTACAATGGTCGGATCCACAAGGGCGAAAACGTGCGCGTATTCCCGATCTCCAACTGGACCGAACTCGACGTCTGGAACTACATCCGACGTGAAAAAATCGAACTGCCCCCCATTTACTTCGCCCACCAACGCGAACTTCTCGTGCGCGACGGCAAGCTGATGGCCACCGCCGGCGGGGTTATCAAGCCCGAGCCCGGCGACGAGATTGTAACCCGCACCGTCCGGTTCCGCACCGTGGGCGATATTTCCTGCACGGCAGCTTCGGAGTCGCAGGCGTTTACGCTCGATGCCGTCATTGCCGAAATTCAGGCCACCCGCATATCCGAACGGGGCGAGACCCGCATGGACGACCAACTCAGTGAAGCCGCCATGGAAGACCGTAAAAAAGGCGGGTATTTTTAGGTAAATTTGATACGGTCACCCATAATCAGCCACAACGATGGATACGATCACGCTGGAAAAACAAGATAACCGAGTTGTTATCAGTATCGATGAAAACTACCTTAGTCAAAGTACAATCAACAAACTCATCGACCGGCTGAAGTGGGAACACCTCATCGAGAGAGCTGATTTTGATGAAAGCATTGACGAATTAGGCGAACAGATTAAAGCAAATTGGTGGGCCGAAAATAGGGAGCATATTCTGGGTCATATCAATGGCTAATGTAGTTATTGATACAAATTTATTCTTCAGTGGCTTGCGAACAGCAAACAACCGAACAAGAGACACGCTCGACCGGGCAGACCTACGCTTCTTCGCACCTAACTTTCTGGTGGTCGAAACCTTCAAAATACAAGGAAGAGATTATCCGCAAATCGAAAGCCGAAGAAAAAGAGGTATATGAACTGCTAAACCTGATGCTCGAAAAGATTACATTCATCAATCAGGAAGCTATCTCGCTGGGCAACCTAATTCATGCCCACAGGCTATGTGCTGACATAGATGAAAAAGACACGCTCTTTGTGGCCCTGACTTTAGATTTGTCTGGTACATACTGGACCCGAGACCGGACATTGCGCGAGGGGCTTGAGCGAAAAGGATTCACGGCTTTCTTTAACGAATAAGCAGACGCATGGACGACCAACTCAGCGAAGCCGCCATGGAAGACAGCAAAAAAGGCGGGTATTTTTGAGTAAATTTGTTTCTAACCCCGAAAGGTATGAACGTAATACGCCGTCAGAATGAGCTCGTTGTTCAAATCCCGAACGATATACCGTTCGCCTATCTGGACGAACTTATCAGTTATCTCAACATCAAGTCGATTCTTGCAAAGAGCCAGGCAACGGACGAAGATGTTGAAACACTTGCAAACGAGATAACTACTAACTGGTGGGTCAATAACAAAGACCGTTTGTTGAATGGAGATCGTCATTGATAGCAATATTCTGTTCAGCGCACTGCTAAAGGCCGACGGTCGATTGGCAGAGATTATTTTGAACCCCGCTTTTCAGCTTACCAATCACACCTGCTACTTTCTTTACATCGAAATCTTCAAGTATAAAGAGCGAATACTCAAGTTTTCTAAACTGGAAGAAGCTGATTTATTGGAAGTATTGTACCGAATGGTGAAGCGAATCAATTTCATTAATGAAGATTCTATTGATGCCCAGGTCTGGCAGCAGGCCCGGCAACTCACAGACTCAATAGATACAAAAGACACACCATTCGTGGCACTCACCCTGAGTCTGAACGCTACGCTTTGGACAGGTGACCGCAAATTACTGGAAGGGTTACAGGCAAAGGGATTTACTGATGTGATAGATACGGTAACCCTGGTATCCCGCCTGAAAGCCAATTGATTTACACGAAATATGGACCTTCTTAGATTTATAACCGCCGGGTCGGTTGACGACGGCAAGAGTACGCTCATTGGGCGGTTGCTCTACGATTCAAAATCCATTCTGGCCGATCAGCTCGAAGCCATCGAACGCGCCAGTAAAAGCAACGGCAATGGTAACGCGCCCATCGACCTCGCACTGCTGACCGACGGGCTGCGCTCCGAACGCGAACAGGGCATCACCATCGACGTAGCGTATCGATATTTTCAGACGCCGAAACGCAAGTTTATCATTGTTGATGCGCCGGGGCATATCCAGTACACCCGCAACATGGTAACGGGCGCGAGCAACTGTCAGCTGGCCATTGTGCTGGTGGATGCGCGGCACGGCGTGGCCGAACAAACGCGCCGGCATTCGCTCATTGCCAGCCTGCTGGGGATTCCGCATATTGTGGTGGCGGTAAATAAAATGGATTTGATGGGCTATTCGGAAGACGTGTTTTCCGACATCTGCATTCACTACGCCGAACTGGCCAAAAAGCTGAACGTAAAGCAGGTGACGTTTATCCCGATGAGCGCGCTCAACGGCGATAACATCGTGGATCGCTCCAAATTCATGCCCTGGTACGACGGCCCCACGCTGCTCGAACACCTCGAAACAATTGACGTCAGTGATGCCATACATACGACGGAGAGTCGCTTCCCGGTTCAGTACGTAATCAGGCCGCAAACTGCTGAGTTGCACGATTACCGGGGTTACGCGGGTAAGGTTGCCAGCGGCAGTTTCCGGCCCGGCGATGCCGTTACGATATTACCTTCCGGCGAAACATCGACCATCGACGCCATCGAATTTGCCGGGGATCACCTCGCCGAAGCCGTTGCATCACAGTCGGTGATCCTGCACTTAGCCGACGACGTAGACATTAGCCGGGGCGATTTGCTGGTGCGTACCAACAGCCAGCCCATCACGACCCAGACCGCAGAGGCCATGCTATGCTGGATGGATACCAAAGAGCTTCGGGTGGGTAATAAATACGTGTTGCAGGTGGGTACGGCCCGCACGCGCTGCTCGGTGCGGGAGATTGCGTACCAGCTCAACGTGAACACCTACGCCCACAACGAAGATGCGCAGGTACTCAGACTGAACGACATGGGCAAGATAACGCTGCGCACGGCACAACCCATCAGCTTTGATCCGTATCCTGAAAATCGTGCTACGGGCGGTGCCATCCTGATCGACGAAACCAGCAACGTAACGGTGGGCGCGCTCATGCTAATCGGCGACGCCGGTTAACACTTATACACGCAGATCCGCTCAACTTTCTTCCGGCCCACTGGTTTATACCCTATCAACGATAGCGAAAACAAATGGGTATTCTCACAAAAACAATCGGATGGACGCTGGCGGGCGTGGGCGCGTGGGTGGCCACGAAGGCAGTGCTGGCACAGCAGCGCAAAATGGATTTTCTCGACAAAACCGTACTCGTCACGGGTGGGTCACGCGGGCTGGGGCTGGAAATTTGCCGGGTACTGGCGCAGGAAGGAGCCAATATTGCCCTCTGCGCCCGCGACGCCGATGAACTCGACCGAGCCCAGTCTGAACTGGCGCAGTATAACGTGGATGTCTATGCCGACGTCTGCGACGTGACTGACAAAGGGCAGATCGAACGGTTTGCAGACAACGTCCGTCAGCGGCTCGGCCCGGTCGATGTACTGATTAACGTGGCAGGGGTCATCATCGTTACGCCCTACGAACATGCTACCGAAGCTGACTTCCGGCACGCGATGGATACCAATTTCTGGGGGGCGTTTCACTTCGTCAACGCCGTTTTACCGCAGTTCATGGCCCGCTCAAAGAACAGCCATACACGCGGGCGGATCGTTAACATCACGTCCATTGGTGGTAAAATTGCCGTGCCGCACCTGTCGCCCTACTCGACCAGCAAATTCGCGCTTGTGGGCTATTCTGAAGGGTTACGGGCCGAACTGCTTAAAGACAATATTCAGGTAACAACCATTGCTCCCGGACTGATTCGGACCGGCAGTCCGCGCAACGCAATTTTCAAAGGGCAGAACGAGAAGGAATATACGGTCTTTAAAATCAGCGATTCACTGCCATTTTTCACCATCGACTCCACCGACTGCGCCCGTCAGATTGTGGACGCCTGTCGCTACGGAGAAGCCGTTCGGACTATTTCACTTCCGGCTAAAATCGGTGCGGCTCTGGAAGGCATCGCGCCCAACTTACTGGCCGAAACAATGGCGCTGATCAACCGGCAGCTTCCGGCGCCGGGTGGCATTGGCGAAGAGCGGGCCTTTGGATTCGAGAGCGAAACAACGCTGTCTGAATCCTTCGTGACGCAGCTCACCCAGGATGCCGCCGTGCGCAACAATGAGCTTGAGTAATGTCTGTAACCCCAAAAACTATGTTTTCCGCCACACTACACGATTACGTACAGGCCAACCGAACGGTAACCGACGAATATGACGACGTTCCGCTGGAGCTGATTGACGGCAGCCTGCCCGCCGACCTCGCCGGAACACTCTACCGCAACGGCAACGGCCGATTTCAACATCAGGGCGTGTGGTACGACCATCCGTTCGACGGCGACGGCATGATTGCGAAGTTCCGTTTCGATGGGCAGACCGTACGCTACCGGAACCGGTACGTGCGAACGCGGGAGTTCGTGGAAGAGGAACAGGCCGGGCGGATGCTGTACCGTTCGTTTGGCACCAACCTGCCGGGCGGTTTCTGGAAAAATGCGGGTAAAATGCAGTTCAAAAACACCGCCAACACCAGCGTCATCTGGCACGGGGGTAAGATGCTGGCCCTCTGGGAAGGTGGCTGGCCGCATCAGATCGACCCCGACACGCTCTATACGCTTGGTCGCTATGACTACAATGGAGTACTGCGTAATTCGTTTTCATGGCTCGACAGTAAGATCACACCCGAAATGCAGTTTTCAGCCCACCCTAAAATTCACCCCACAACGGGCGTTCTGCATAACTTCGGTACGGTGCCGGGTACAAAACAGCGACTGGTTCTGTACGAAGTTGATCCGACCGGTAAGGCCCGCGTGGCGCAGGCTATTGATATGGACGCGATGACCTTCGCCCACGACTTTGTCCTGACCGAGAGCGGACACCGTATTTTCTTCCTGACCCCGGTAGCGTTTGACATGCCGCGCGCGCTGGCTGGGCTAACCTCCCCGGCGGCCTCCATCCGGGTCGACCGCGCCAAACCAACGCTGGTGCTGGTGGTCGATCCCGACAATACGATTCACCGGCTCCACACGGACTTCTGCTTTGTTTTCCACTTTGTAAACGGCTATCAGGATACCGACGGTACGCTGGTGGTAGACGGTCTGCGGCTCGATGACTACCCTGAATCGGCGGGTATGAAAGCGTATCTGGAGGGCAACGTTTCTGACAATCAGGCCGCGGCCCGGTTTGTGCGCTACCGGCTCGATCTCACCCAAAAAGACGTCACGTGGGAACCCTTAGCCGAGTACGAAGGTGAGCTACCCGAAATTCACCCCGATCTGACGGGTCGACCGTATCAATATAGCTGGAGTATTGGAAAGCCATTCACGCACCATAAACCCCTATTCGATCACATCGTCAAAATCGACGCGCTGACGGGTACCGGCATTCACCGGGGTGATACCGACACCCTGCCGAGCGAACCCATTGTGGTACCGCGCCCGGGAAGTACCGCCGAAGACGATGCCTGGTTGCTGTATCTGCTGTTCGACGCACCGACCCAGACCACGGATCTGATGATTGCCGATGCCGCCGATCTTAGTACCGTTGCGCGGTTGCGCCTGCCGCATAACATTCCGCTCGGGTTTCACGGCTTGTGGCTGCCAGACTAAGACGCTCTTTCGCTAACAAAATCGCCCGCAATTCACTTCTCTTACCAAACAGGCATCAAAAGGCATGGAATACAGACGGTTAGGCAATTCAGATTTACAGGTATCCATCATCACGTTTGGAGCCTGGGCGGCCGGGGGCTGGATGTGGGGCGGCACCGAACGGAAAGGGGCCGTAGAAGCTATCAGAGCCGCGTATGAGCTGGGCGTAACGTCCATTGATACCGCGCCCATTTACGGGCAGGGAACGAGCGAAGAGATTGTGGGTGAGGCCATCCGCGGCATCCCGCGCGACAAGGTTCAGATTCTGACCAAGTACGGTATGCGCTGGGACCTGAAACAGGGCGAGTTCGGCTTCAAGAGTCAGGATAACGACGGCAATCCGATTGAGGTCTATAAATACGGCGGTCGCGACAGTATCATCGAAGAATGCGAAAACAGTCTGCGTCGGCTCGGCACCGATTATATTGACCTGTACCAGATGCACTGGCCCGATAAGACCACGCCCATCGACGAAAGTATGGAGGCCGTTTTGCGGCTCATCGAGCAGGGAAAGGTACGTCAGGCGGGTGTGAGCAACTACAGTCTCGATCAGTTGAAACAGGCCGAGAACACCCTGAGCGTAGTCTCCAATCAAGTACCCTACAGCCTGCTGAACCGGGGTATTGAGGATGAACTCGTTCCCTATTGTATCCAGAACAACACAGCCATTCTGGCCTATAGTCCGCTGGAGCGAGGTTTGCTGACGGGTAAGATCAAACCCGGTCATGAGTTTGCCGAGGGCGACCACCGGGCCGGTTACCGGTTTTTCAAAGATGAAAACATCCGCCAGACAGATGCCTTACTGGCCAAACTCAAACCCATGGCCGACGACAAAGGGACAACGCTAAGTCAGCTGATTCTTCGCTGGACCATTGAACAGCCCGGCATTACCGTCGCGCTGGCTGGCGCAAGAAACGCCGGACAGGCCACCCAAAATGCCAAAGCCATTGACGTACAGCTAACGGATAACGACATCAATTTTATCAACCAGCAGGTATCCGGGTTAACCCTTGTATAAACACACACAGCTTCTGCGGCATTGCAATGTTACGGGTCTTTACCGTTCTTTCGGCAGAAATAAACTAAACATCACCAGGCCGGGGAAGCCGGTCATAAACGATAAAGATATATGCGCTGGATTGGAGGTCGTGAAAGTGGAAATGTAGAAGACCGCCGGGGGGGCGGAGGGCGGGGGCTGGCCATTGGCGGTGGTATTGGCACCATTGTTATTGCCATTATCGTTACGCTGCTCGGCGGAGATCCGTCCGAAATTCTGAATGGGTCCGGGGCAACGTCAGAAAACCCAACCATGCCCCGCGCCGGGCAAGCGGTTGGTCCACAGGCCGACGATGCAGCCGCTCAGTTTACGCGCCGGGTACTGGGCAGTACCGAAGATACCTGGAACCGTGTTTTTGCCAAAGATGGTGGGCAGTACCGCCCCTCCACGCTGGTTATGTTTCGCGACCGCACCCAGTCGGGTTGTGGTGTTGCGTCGGCGGCATCAGGACCGTTTTACTGTCCCGGCGATGGCAAACTCTACATTGACCTCTCGTTTTATGACGAACTGTCCCGGCGGTTCAACGCGCCCGGCGATTTTGCCATGGCGTACGTAGTGGCGCACGAGGTGGGTCATGCTATCCAGGATCAAATGGGTATTATGGACAAAGTACAGGCGGCTCAACAGCGTGTGAGCGAAGTTGAGGCCACCCGCCTGTCGGTCCGGCTCGAACTCCAGGCCGATTTTCTGGCGGGCGTGTGGGCGCACAATGCGCAGGGTACCGACTTCAATTTTGAACCCGGCGACGTAGAAGAAGCCTTACGGGCGGCCAGTTCCATTGGCGATGACCGCATCCAGAAGCAAACGCAGGGTTACGTAACACCCGACGCCTTTACGCACGGTACCGCAGCGCAACGGGTTTACTGGTTCTCGAAGGGTCTAAAAACCGGCGATATCAATCAGGGCGACACCTTCACCAGTCGCGAGGACGCTAACCTGTAGCAGTTCACCGGCGTGTGAGCGTCTTCTATACCTATACAGTTGAGTTGACCAGTTTTTTGCGGGTTAACTCCAGGGGTCTCCTTTCTATCTTTAGCGTTATAACGACGCTCAAAGCGCTGGAAGGAGACCCTTTTTTTACCGCTACGCTTATGGCTACCGAGCATCCCTGCGGTTCATATAGCCCCGGTATATCCTTCGGGACAACCGTTACGAAGTTCGGCGGGGTGTCCGAAAACAGACAATAAATGTCCGAATATGGACACTCAACTCGGGGCCATTCAGAATAACTAATTGACAGTAAATTACTTACTTTCCCGGCACGGCGTTTGGTACACTCAACTATATTATCCTTACCTGCCTGATCATGCTGACAAACTATATCAAAATCGCCTGGCGGAATCTGACCCGCAACAAGGTCTATTCGTTCATCAACATCGGCGGCTTAGCCGTTGGTATGGCCGTGGCCATGCTGATTGGTTTATGGATCTGGGATGAATTGACATTTGACCAGTATCACGAAAATCACGACCGTATTGCGCAGGTTTACCAGAGCCAGACATTCAACGGTGAAATTGGCACTGGCCCTGCCATTCCCCGCCCCCTAGAAATGACGTTGCGTACCGATTACGCCGAATCTTTCAAGCACATCGTAATGAGCAGCTGGCGGTTTCGGAGCATTCTGGCTCATGGCGACAAGAAGCTGGTAAAGCAGGGCAATTTCATGCAGCAGGCGGCACCGGATATGCTGAGTCTGGATATGATTTCGGGGCAGCGGACTGGGTTGAAAGATCCTAATTCCATTCTGCTGGCGGCATCCACAGCGCAGGCACTCTTTGGCGGTGAGCAAGCACTGGGTAAAATTGTCAGGTTCAACAACAAGTACAACCTGAAGGTGACGGGCGTATATGCCGACCTGCCGCCCAACAACGAGTTCAATGCCACGACCTACATTACCCCCTGGGAACAGTTTGTAAACAGTACGGATCGCGTCAGGAAAGCGATGGACAACTGGGGAGACAACTCGTTTCAGATGTATGTCCAGATTGCCGATAACACCACGATGGAGCAGGTGTCGGCAAAAATCAGGGACGCGAAGCTGAAAGCTGCCCCCGGCGACGTCACTCCTTACAAGCCAGCACTATTCTTACATCCCATGAACGACTGGCACCTGCGGCCACTATTTGAGAATGGGGTTAATGTTGGCGGGCGCATCGAGTATGTCTGGCTCTGTGGTATCATCGGCATTTTTGTGTTGCTGCTGGCGTGTATCAATTTTATGAATCTAAGCACGGCCCGCTCTGAAAAGCGGGCCAAAGAAGTGGGTATCCGTAAGTCGGTGGGGTCGGTGCGGGCGCAACTCATCAGCCAGTTTTTAAGCGAATCGTTTCTGGTGGTCGGGCTAGCATTCGTAGTGGCGATAACGCTGGTGCTTACTGCTCTGCCCTCATTCAACACCTTAGCCGACAAGAAAATAGACTTTCCCTGGGCGAACGGATATTTCTGGAGCGCATCGTTATTGTTTATCGCTCTTACTGCCCTGCTATCGGGCAGCTATCCGGCTCTTTACCTGTCGTCGTTCCAACCCATTAAAGTCCTGAAGGGTACCTTCCGGGTGGGCCGTTATGCTACGTTGCCCCGGAAGGTACTGGTGGTGATACAGTTCACCGTGTCAATTGCCCTGATTATCGGTACCATCATCGTGTTCCGGCAAATTCAGCATTCCAGAAACCGGCCCATCGGCTACCACCGCGAGGGACTGATTCAGATACCGCTGACGGAATTTGATTTCATCGGAAAATACGATCTCATGCGTCGCGAATTCATCAATTCGGGCGCGGTGGTTGAGATGTCGTCGGCCAGTAGTCCAACAACGCAGGTCACGTCCAACGTTTCGGGTTTTACTTGGGAAGGTAAGGCCGAAGGGTTTCAGGAGGATTTGGCTTACACGGCAGTATCGCCCGAGTACGTCAAGTCGCTGGGTCTGAATATCATTGCCGGACGTGACTTCTCGCGCGACTTCGCTTCTGATTCCAACGCCGTTCTGCTGAATAAAACCGCTGTGACGTATATGGGTTTAAAAAACCCCGTTGGCACCATCCTTCGAGACGATCACGAGGCAAATCACACCCCACCAGTAACGGTCATAGGGGTCATCGACGACATGATCATGACATCGCCCTACGAACCCGTTAAGCAGTCAATATACATGTTTGATAAAGTCGGCAGGGCCAGCTACTACAACCTGCGGCTCAACCCCGACCAGAATGCCAGCAAAAGCGTTTCCACTGTCGAGACCGTTTTCAGAAAGAATTTCCCCAACCTGCCCTTCGAATACCAGTTCGTAGATCAGGAATACGCGGCCAAATTCTCTTCCGAGGAGCGTATTGGTAAGTTGGCGGGCGTGTTCACCACTTTAGCTATTCTTATCAGCTGCCTGGGCCTGTTTGGCTTAGCATCGTTCGTGGCCGAACAGCGTACCAAAGAGATTGGCATCCGCAAAGTGCTGGGTGCCAGCGTGGGTAGTTTATGGGGGCTGCTTTCCAAAGACTTCGTGGTGCTAGTGGTGATTGCGCTCATTATTGCTACGCCGTTGGCATACTACGGCATGAACCAATGGCTCCAGAAGTACAGCTACCGCACGGCACTAAGCTGGTGGATCTTCGCGGCAGCGGGTGCAGGTGCGCTGGCAATCACCCTGCTAACGGTGAGTTTTCAGAGTGTCAAAGCCGCGCTGATGAACCCGGTGAAATCACTACGGAGTGAGTGATACATTACCGAAAAAGAACATCAAACGGCACGGTTATATTAGTAACAGGATCATGAATAGTCCCCTGCGTATAGGTGATTTTCTGCCCATTTGGTGTTTGAATAAACACCAGACGAAGGGGTGGAATGATAATCCAGACCGACTGAACCCCTCCCGGAAAGTAAATCGTATTCATCTCCGTCGTAATCTCTGTCGTAGCCTGTTTAGGCGATTGGATTTCGATAGCAATGATGGGTGGCTGTGTATAAAAAACAATGTCATTGTCCCAGTCTTCGGGTCGTTTAGGAAACACGCTGACATCGGGCTTACACTTACCCATTGACAGTTCGAGTTCGAGTTCCGGCAGAATGTCATACTGGTCTTCGTAACGGTCAAGAGCCACGCTTAGACGGTGAATTAGTTTAGAGTGGTTGTACGACGTAATGTCTTCTGAGTGGAATTCTTCAATTAAGTCGAATGATTGCGCTTCCATAACCTGACAGGTTTTTTTCTTGTAGATAACAAAATTCTAAAATCATGCTGACAAACTATATCAAAATCGCCTGGCGGAATCTGATTCGCAACAAAACGTTTTCGGCCATCAATATTCTGGGGCTGGCTCTCGGTATGGCAACGTGTCTGCTCATTGGTCTGTACGTTTTCCACGAACTGAGCTACGATCGGTTTCACGAAAAAGCGGATCGCATTGTGCGCGTTACGTTTCGAGCCAGCATGAATGGCAACAAAATCAACGAAGCCAACGTGATGCCGCTAACCGCCCAGACCCTCCGGCGCGACTACCCCGACGTACTCGATGCTACCCGGCTGCGCGTGGCGGGCGAATTGATGCTAACGAAAGGAAACAACCTGGTCAGGGAAAATGCCGTTGCCTTCGCCGATTCTAACTTCTTCGATGTGTTTAGTTTTCCGTTGGTGAAAGGCAACCCAAAAACAGCCCTGCAACAGCCGAACACGGTAGTCATTAGCGATAAAATGGCCCGTAAATATTTCGGCGAGACCAGTCCAATCGGCAAAACGCTGACTCCCAAAGGTAGTTTCGGCGGATCTGTGCTGAACGTAACGGGTGTTATGGCAGACTTCCCGGCCAGTTCGCACCTGCACTATGACTTCCTGGTGGCCATGGCGGGTCTGGACGATGCAAAGGCAACGTCGTGGATGCAGTCAGAATTTTATACCTACCTCGTCCTGTCGCCGGGCTACGATTACCGAAAGCTGGAAGCCAAACTTCCGCAGGTGGTTCAGAAGTACATGGGGCCGGAAATTCAGCAGGCGTTTGGAATGCCTTTCGCTAAATTTCGTGAGGCTGGCAACGACCTCGGTCTACGGCTCCAGCCCCTGACCGATATCCATCTGCACTCCAATTTCGCCTACGACCTGAGCCCGTCGGGCGACATCCGGTACGTGTATGGGTTCGGGGCCATCGCTCTCTTTATGCTGTTGATTGCAACCTTCAATTTCATGAACCTGAGTACAGCGGGAGCCACCAAACGGGCGGGTGAAGTGGGCATTCGCAAAGTGATGGGTTCGGTACGAAGTGCGCTGATTGGCCAGTTTCTGATGGAGTCGCTGCTGCTGACGGGCATTGCGCTGTTGCTGGCCGTTGGGCTGGTGTGGCTGGCGCTTCCTGCCTTCAATGAGTTGACCGGTAACAGTCTGACGTTCAACCTGTGGGCTACGCCCTTACTACTGCCGGGTTTGGTCCTGTTCGGACTGGTAGTGGGCGTTTTGGCGGGAAGCTATCCGGCCTTTTTTCTGTCATCATTCAAGCCGATTGCCGTGCTGAAAGGTGGTACGGCATTCCGGGGAGCGGGTCGGCTGACTTGGGGTCGGCAACGGGTGTCGTTGCGGAGTACGCTGGTGGTGGTGCAGTTTGGCTTGTCGTTCATACTCATCATGGGTACGGCGGTAGTCTGGCAGCAACTAAACTTCATTCGCCACGCCAAACTCGGCTACGACAAAGAGCGGGTGCTGGTAATTCGGGAAACGGGGCGGCTGGGCAAAAACGAACCGGTATTTCGGGAGCAGCTTTTGCGGAATTCGCACGTGATCGACGCGAGTATTTCGGGCTATCTCCCGGCTGGTCCGTCGTACAACAACAACTTTCTTGTCTATGGCGATAATAAAGACGGGCAATACATCAAAGGTATCCGGTACGATGTTGACGAGCGGTACATGCCTACACTGGGCATGACACTGGCCGCCGGGCGGAATTTCTCCCCCACGTTCGGTACCGATTCGTCAGGCATCATTCTCAACGAAACGGCAGCCAGACAATTCGGCTGGGGCGATAAGGCCATTGGTCATACCATTACCAGACCCGATTTTGGTGGCAGCAAACCAACGCGAACCTACCGCGTCATTGGCGTTGTGCAGGACTTTCACTTCAAATCGTTACACGAGCGCATTGCCCCCCTGATGATGACGCTGGGCAATAACAGTGGAACCATTCTGGCGAAGGTAAAGACCCGCGACGTAGAGGACTTGCTGAAAACGATTGAAAAGCAATGGACTGCATTTGCCGTCGATGCGCCGTTTGCGTACTCATTTCTAAGCGATGATTTCAACGCCATCTATCGGGCCGAGCAACAAACGGGCTGGGTATTAGGGCTGTTTGCGGGGCTGACCATCTTCGTGAGTTGCCTCGGCCTGTTTGGTTTGGCTATTTTCACCGCCGAGCAGCGCACCAAAGAAATCGGCGTTCGTAAAGTGTTGGGAGCCAGTGTAGGCAGCATCGTTACATTACTCTCGAAAGACTTTCTGAAGCTAGTGTTGATTGCCATCATCATCGCGTCGCCTATTGCCTGGTATGCTATGAATAAGTGGCTACAGGACTTTGCCTACAAGATCGACATTGCCTGGTGGGTATTCGCCCTGGCGGGTTTGTTGGCAGTGGGCATTGCGCTGCTGACGGTAAGTTTCCAGAGCATCCGGGCCGCGCTGATGAACCCGGTAAAATCACTTCGTTCTGAATAAAATGAGCACACTACATGCATGGCTGGTTATGGCTTGTTATGGCTTGTCTGGCAGGGAGCCTGTTACCGTTACAGGCGCAACAGACCGAAGTGCCGACTACCCCATTACCATCTGTTATGCTCCCGCCCGATCTGAACCGCGTATTGCGGGATTATGAACGAGCGTGGCAGGCCCGCAATACCGAAGCGCTGGTTTCGCTGTTTGTAGCCGATGGGTTTGTGATGCAACCACAGCGACCACCCATTCGGGGGCAGGTCGGGTTGCGTCAGGCGTATCAGGGAGCGGGCGGGCCACTGTATTTACGAGCGCTGGCCTTCGCCCAGAGTGGCTCGGTCGGATACATCATCGGTGCCTACCGCTATCAGATCGTGGGTAACGATGTCGGCAAGTTTGTACTGGCGTTGCGCCGGGACGACGGAAAACGCTGGCTGATTGCCGCCGACATGGATAATTCGATAAAATAGGGACTTTCGAGACCGCATCCGGATTGCCCAGCGTAGCTTCAATGCCCTGATGAACCCGATAAGAACTTTACGGAGTGATATAGTCAGTTCGATTTCTGGATATTCTGGTTGTTGATGATAATGGTTGGGCGGATGGGGGAACCCACCCTGGGCCTGGTTGTGGGAGCCGGTTTTACGTCAAGCAAAACCTCACCTACATCAATTACGCTGTTTTCATTTGGTTCAGGTAAATCGAAAAGTTCAGATGTGCTTCTACCATCTTTCAGATCAATGGCTATGGAAACAAGTCGGTCAACTGGTATTTTGACCCGGCTTAATTTGAACCTGTCATTATCGAGTGTTGCACGAGGACCGGCTGTAGCTCCTTTTATGTAAACCTGTTTTACGTCCTCGGCACTGGCATTACGCCCGTTCACTTTTACGCTGCCAATGACGGTAGCTGTTGCTAGAACTACAGGTTTTTCCACAGCAGGTGATATTGGATTCGCGGTTTCCGACCCCTGTTTGGCGTGGAACAGGCCCAAAAAATCAAATTCGCTGTTTGATTTGGCAAATGCGAAGAAAACTGCAGCTACGGTAGCTGCAATTGCTACAACCCGCCAACTACTAGTTTCGGTATTCTTCATATCGGATGGTTTTTCTTTAGACGGGGTTTCTTCAACACCAGACTTTTCTAGTTTTTCGGGTTTTACTGCGAGAGGCTTACTGACAAGTGGAATCTCCTCAGTTTTTGGCCTGACTAAGCGTCTTTCGGCACCATCAGTAAATGGGAAAGCACCCTGTATCTGAACGTCCTGCCAACGCCTTGCCCGCTGGATGCTTTCAATCCGATCTCTGTCATAGACACCTTCCAGTAAAGGGACAACGGGTACGTCCTTTATTTTGCCTTTATCACACTCTATTGTTTTTCTATTTTCTTCTACGCGCTGACTCAAACTTTTCCAGCTAAAAAAAGTAGGTGTTGCGGAATCTTTACAGTCGTTACAATTGCAGGGAGCGCGTTCTTCGTACTCGATGTTCGGGAACCATTTCCGGTGAATATCTTCTATTTCGTCCCGGATAAAATCCAGGGCGCGAATGCGATTGCCGGGAGGGCCGAGTACTTCAATCGCAATCAACCCATTACGCTCGGTTTCGTTTTCCGTGACCAGAATATCGCATTCGTTACGGTGAAACACAGCCCCTCGTGACCAAACCAGTTCATCATTTTTTCGGTCGTCATGCTTGCGAACAATCAACCGGGTCATGATGCCTTTGGGCATGAACCGATAGAAAAAATGACATTTCAGACTGTCTTTACTATTCCACTCAAACTCTGGCCGTATGTCTGACAGCAGTTGGGGAGCAATGTAGGCATGATTACCAACAGGATAGCAAATTTCGAAGTTATCCTGTTTCATTAAGCTCAGGATTTTAATTCGCTCCTCGCCCGTTAAGGTTTTCCAGTACCGGTCAAGGTCAGTTTCCGTAAATCGGCCGTGGCGTTTTTTCACTTCCGTATCTTCCAGCACGGCATAGACTGCTTTTAATGCCCAGGATGGGTTGATAATGATAAAGTCCCGTAACTGACGGTCATTCTGAAAATGCAGAATAACGCCTAACTGGTGCAGGTATTTACTGATCAGTTGCTGGTCCTCCGTCCGAGTGACATTGAACTGGGCGCAGATGTCGGCAAATTCCTGTTCGCTGATGTGGTTTTTAGTGTCGTTTACCGCCAGTATCGCTTTCCGTATGTCGGGCCATTTTTTGGGTAATTGCCGCCCTACGTGGCTCAGCGAACACAACAACTGCTGAATCCTGTCTCTGACCATTTTGAACCTTCCTAAGTCTGTTTCGGCCAGATCAACTTCCAGCATATCAACCTGTATGTCAGGATACTTGCGCCGGTAGTCGTTCAGATCAAAATTGGTAATGGATTTGTGATTGCGCTCATTCAGCACCACCAGAACGGGGCTGTTGTTGCCCGTTTCATCTTTACCCAGCAACTGAATAACTTCAAACCAGTAGGGGAATAGCGTGTGCTGTTTTCGGTCATCGGCCACCAGCACGTAGAGTGATTCGGGTGTCAGGAAAAACTGGTGCGTCATGTACTGTATTTCCTGCCCGCCAAAATCCCAGATGTGCGATGTAAAAAACTCATTAGCCCGTTTAGGGTCGGCAAATTGCCAGTTCTCCCGAACATTGATACCCAGAGTAGATTTCTTTTTAGGGTCATCCACAAGGACCGGATGGCTCTCGTCAATCAGCTTCTCGGTAAGCGACGTTTTTCCCGCACCCGGTTCACCCACCATAATCAGTTTCGCTTCATAAAGCGGTATGGTACCTCCCTGCTCGTCAATCTGGCGGAAAAAGCTCAGAATAGCAGCGTTACCCTGTTGAACAATCTCAACAGGAGGAGTTACCAATGGGCAATCTTTAACATAAATACCAGGTCCCTCGTAAGTAGAGTCGCTCCATTTTACGTCAACACCTGACTGAATCAGCGAACGTAAAGGAGAAATGTCGGATATGCCTGTGGAGCGCAGGTCCAGGGTCTGCAACTGGGGTAACTTGGCCAGCACCCCAATGTCGGATATGCCTGTGTTGCGCAGGTACAGGGTCTGCAACTGGGGTAACTTGGCCAGCACCCCAATGTCGGATATGCCTGTGTCGCGCAGGTCCAGGGTCTGCAACTGGGGTAACTTGGCCAGAACCCCAATGTCGGATATGCCTGTGGAGCGCAGGTACAGAGTCTGCAACTGGGGTAACTTGGCCAGCACCCCAATGTCGGATAGATTTCGATTGTCGCTCAGGTACAGGGTCTGCAACTGGGGTAACTTGGCCAGCACCCCAATGTCGGATATGCCTGTGGAGCTCAGGTCCAGGGTCTGCAACTGGGGTAACTTGGCCAGCACCCCAATGTCGGATATGCGTGTGGAGCTCAGGTCCAGGGTCTGCAACTGGGGTAACTCGGCCAGCACCCCAATGTCGGATATGCCTGTGGAGCTCAGGAGCAGGGTCTGCAACTGGGGTAACTTGGCCAGCACCCCAATGTCGGATATGCCTGTGGAGCTCAGGTACAGGGTCTGCAACTGGGGTAACTTGGCCAGAACCCCCAAACTATCCGTTCCCAGTTGATTGGTATTACCCTTGTTTGCAGCCTTGATCCAACTTGACTGATCTCTATCGTAGTAAAAGTCACCTAAATTTAGCCTGACAAGCCACGGTAATTCAATCAGTCCATCGGGTAGCTCAGTCAGTCCACAATTGCCGAGGTCAAGAAAGGTGGCGTGGGTTTCTTTAGCTTTTTGTATCTGGTTCAGGGCGAGGGTAGACATGGCAGGCTGGATTTCTGGAAACCAAAGTACGAAAAATAGCGGCCAATTTTCGTATACATTCCAATCGCCTTCCAGAGCGGCTTCGACGCGCTGATGAACCCGGTGAAGTCGCTTAGGAACGAGTAGGGCTATGGCCCAGGAGACGACCGCCTACCAGCAAAAACCTATGATTTCAGTCTATAAAACCAGAACCTTTGTCTATTGCCGGATTTGCTCAACAATGGCGTTAAAGGAGCCGGAACGTGGCTCAACTCATGATCTAAGCCGTCTCAACTTCTTTTTGAGTCGAAAAGGGGCTGATTCATTCACCACCTTTGTCACACCGTCCGGCACAAGTCGGGCTGAATTGACGAGACAACCACAAGCCAACCCACTCATGCGCACTTCGCTCCTCATCCTTTGCCTGTTGCTAACCCACGCACTGTCGGCACAGAAACGTTTCACGACGCAGCAACTTCAGGCCGACTTTGCGGTGCTGAAAAACGCCTACAAAACCCTGCATCCCGGCCTGTACAAATACGCCGACTCGACCACCATCGACCGCTATTTTGCCCAATGCCAGACCAGTCTGAACCACGACCAATCGCTGACCGATGCTTACCTGACCGTGATGAAACTGACCGCCAGCTTCAAATGCGGTCATTCGTACCCCAATTTTTACAATCAGGAGGGTGACATGAAAGCCCTGTTCGAACAGCAAAACAGCCTGCCGTTCTGGTTTCAGCTCATCGACAACCGGATGCTGGTCACCAAAAGTGCCGATGCCGCCGTGCCGGTTGGCGTAGAAATCCTGACCATCAACGGGTTACCAATAAAAACAATCATTGACACCATGCTGCCGCTGGTGCGGGCCGATGGCGCCAACGACGGTAAACGGCGTAACCTGCTCAACGTGGAAGGGAAAAAACATGAATATTTCGACGTGCTGTTTCCGATGCTATTCCCGAAAGGAGTGCCCGCGTTCACGGTAAAAATGAGCGATCTACGAACAAAAAAGCTGACTACGGCCATCGTTAACGGCCTGCGCCACACCGACCGGGATACCCAAATCCGGCAGCGGTATGCCATCGCCAAAGACACAACCGCTACGTTCAGCTGGCTCAATGACAACACCGCCCTGATGCAGATCAACACGTTTGCCAACTGGGATCGGTCGTTTAAATTCGGAAAGTTTTACGATGCTGCTGTCACTGAGTTTACGCAGAAAAAAGGGCAGAATCTGATCATCGACATCCGCAAAAACGAAGGGGGCGATTTGTGGGAAGGTAAACAACTCATTCGGCACCTGATCACAAATCCCATCGTCATCAACGAACAGCAGGATTGCTGGGCTTATGTGAGCATCGACTCGAGCCTCAGCCAATACATTGACAATCAATGGGCTTACCAATGGCGATACCGTAACGCCAACGACTTTGTCCAACTCCCCGGCGGCCAGTACCGGGGCAAAAAAGACGGTAATGGCCAACGGCTCGACCCCAGCAACAACCACCTCACGGGTACCGTTTACCTGCTTACCAGTGCCACCAACAGTTCGGCGGCCTGGCAGTTTGCCAGCGCACTGCGCGAACACAAGCTGGCAACGCTGGTGGGGCAGGAAACCGGCGGCAATCAGAAAGGTATTACGGCCAACGCGCTGTTTTTTATGGTACTGCCCAATACTAAAATCGAAGTCGATGTGCCGCTGATGGGGATGGACTACGCCGAAGCCGCCAAACGCCCCGATGCTGGTATTCAGCCTGATGTGTATGTGAAACCCAGCGTACAGGCCTTTGTGCAGGGCACCGATCAGGAACTGGATGCGGTGCAGACACTCATAGCCCGCAAGAAATGAGCATAGTACCGCTACGGTGAACGTTTAACGTATTTGAGCTGCGCTGATGAATCCGGTCAAGCGTTTACGGAGTGAGTAAAGTTTGAGGTATCCTGCAAACGCTTACCCTGATTACAGGAACACACGCTCTACCCCATCTAAAACCCAATCTTTCCCTTACGGCTGCTGGGCTTCTGCTCGGCGGCCCACTCGTGCATTTCGGCGAGTTCCTTCTCGAAACCACCCGACAAAATGGGGAAGCGCAGCCACGAACGGGGGTCCAGGTTATGGTCGTCGAGGTGGAAGCTGGGGGCGTAGCGTTCGCGTTTCCACTGGTTGCGACTCCAGAGTTTAAAGAACCGCTCCACCCAAATCAAGAGTTTTTCGCGGTCGTACTGCGGGCCACCGGTCAGACCCGCAAACTCGACCTGCATTAGTTTCAGCACCTCTACCGGGGCCTGTTTGTCGCGAATGGCCGCGAGTTCAATAGCGTTCAGCACGTTGTAAGGCATCAGATCGTCTTCGTCGGTCTGTTTTTTGTCCAGCGGGCGCAGTTCGGCGGTGGGCTGCAGGTTATTCACGGCGTGTAAACCGGTTACTTTAATCAAATCGGCGGCTTTAATGGGACCCGTGGCCAGACTGGTACGGTCGGTGGGTTCGGGCGCATTCTTTACGTTCAATCCCACGGTTTCGAGCCACCGCAGCCAGCCGCGCAGAAAGTGCTTGTCGATACCCGTAATGGGCGAAATACTACCCGACGTGTCGCCATCCATCGTGGCATAACCCACGGCAGCTTCGGAGCGGTTGGAGGTGCTGAGCAGCAGCGCGTTATTCAGGTTGGCCAGCATCCAGATGCCCGGTGCCCGCACCCGCGCCTGAATGTTCTGCAAGGCTATATCGTCGGTTTCCCAGGACAGTTCGCGCCCCAGTTGTCCTTCAATCAGCCCCCGATACGTCTCCACCAGGCCGTTGATGTTAATGTTCATGAACGTCGCACCAATGTTTTCGGCCAGTTCCTTTGCCGAGTTGAACGTAGCTTCCGATGAGTTTTCGGTGCCCTGATACATGACCGTCAGCAGCTTGCCAATCATGGCTTCGGGCGTGTCGCAATCCTGAATAGTGCGGATATAGCTTAGTTTCTTCTTTACCCCGTCGATCCCAATATTTTCGACTGCCATCCGAATCATTAGATAAACCAGCGCAGCAATCGACGCAGAATCGGCCCCGCCACTCAGACTCAGCACGTAGCCGTGCGAACGGCTTTTGCGCAGGTAATCGAACAGGCCCAGGGCCACGGCTCGGGCAAATTCTTCTTCTTTGAGGTAGCCGCCCCGCTCCCAGGCCTCAAGTTCGGCGCGTTGAATGACCGGAGCAATCTCGGGCCAGTCGAAACGCTCCACTACGCGCAGGGCGGGCAGGGCCAGGGCCAAGTTGCCCCGGTTCTGCACCTGGTTGAGCCGCGTAGCTTCTACGTCGATAACGGCGGGAACAATCACGAAATCTTCATAGCTGAGCCGCGCGCCAGATACCAGCAACTCGCCGTTGGCCGCCACCATCGCGTCGCCGTCAAAAATGACCCGGCCCGACTCGTTACCCAGCAGGTTGGCATACACGTAACTTACCCCGAACGACCGGCTGGCATCGACCACAAACCGTTCGCGCGTCTGCGACTTGAAAAACGCAAAGTGACTCGCCGACGGGTTCATGATGATATCAACCCCGCGTTCGTACAGCGACCGCCCGGGCCGATTGGCAATCCAGGCATCTTCGCAAATCTCGAACCCAACGCGGATACCAGACAGGTCAAACACCAGATCACCAAAGGGGTAGCTGAAGTCGCCTATTTTGGTTTCGTCGCGCAGGCCAAGCTGCCAGGGCTGGAACCAGCGCGTTTCGTAATGCAGCCCGTTATTGGCAAGGTATTGCTTGGCCACAAACCCCAGAATCCGCTTGTTAGCCATCAGGCACACCACGTCGTAAATCCGGTTATTATGCCGCATCGGCAAACCCACCGCTACGGCAATGTCGTTGGTGTACGCAACAATCTCCAGCAGCGACGCTATGGACTGGTCGATGGTATTCTGGGCGTAGAACGCATCTTCGCAGCCGTAGCCAGAAATGGCCAGTTCGGGCAGACACAGTAAACTGACCTGCTTCCGCTGGGCCTCTTCAATAGCGTTGATGATGTTTCGGGTATTGTGGTCCCAGGCAAGCGGGGTCTGGTTCAGCACACCAGCGGCAACTTTGAGCAATTTCATTTATTAATGGCGAATGAGTGACAGAGCTTACATGGACTGTCGCTCGCGAGTGGCTCCCCGCCCTAAAGGGGGCTTTCGGACCCGGAGGTTTTAGCTCCCTTTAGGGCGGGGGGCCACTCGCGAAACATAATCTTGTTCATGTATACATTAAGAACAGCAACGCGGTAAAAATAGATTTTCCAAACAACAAAAAAGCCCCGCCAATACTGACGGAGCTTTCGTTTATGATCGACTATATAGGCTTACCGGCTCTCGGCGATGGCTTTGAACTCATCGAGGCTAACCTCCTGCGACACGATGGTCATCTGCGTTCTCGTGTTTTCCATTACCTTATCGTCCAGTACCCGGTTGAAGGTAGCGGTATAGTTCTGACCGTTGTTTTTCTCGTCGATCAGGTAATTCTGGGCAATACGGTCGATGGTCGAGTTCATTTCCTCGTTCTCACCGCCCATGAAGCCAAACTGCTCGCGCACCATCTGCCGGGTGGCTTCCAGCACCTCTTCGTCGCCTACTTTCAGATCAGCCTTTTCGGCGATTTTATTCTTGATGAGCTGAAGTTTCACCGACTTCGTAAAATCTTCATACTGCTCATCAATCTGCTCCGGGGTAAATTTACCTTCGTTTACGTCAAGCAACCAGGCTTTCAGGAACTCGTCGGGCAACAGAATCGGCGTATTGTCGATCAGCGTTTTTTCGATGTCGAGCCGCAGCATCTGATCGGCTTCGCGGGTGTAGTTACCCCGAATAATTTCGGCTACTTTCTCGCGGAACTGGGCTTCGTCTTCCACAGCTCCCACGCCCAGCACCTTGTCAAAAAACTCCTGATTCAGTTCAGCCGGTTCGTGGCGGGTAATGTCGTCAATGGTAAAGGTGAACTCGCCAGTCAGTTCGGCGGCTTCTTCCTTCTTTACGCCAGTGGCGTTAGCGCGGGCTTTCTCGTCGGGGAAAGCATGCTCCAGCACGAACGTAACGGTCTCGTCTTTCTTCTTACCGATGAACTGACCTTTGGCGTCATCGGCCATTTTGTCCATCGGGAAGGCGGTCTTGGCCGAAAACATCTCTTTACCTTCGGGCGCATTCAACTGTTGAAGTTCGCCGTAGATCGTATCGGTTTCGCCTACTTCCTCACCATGCGTATGGCCGTGAAACCGCTGCTGCAAATCGCTAATGGTGCTGGTTACTTCGGCATCGCCCGCCTGAATTTCGTACTGCGTTACGCTCGGCAGATCGGCAAAGTCAATATCGAACTCCGACGCGAGGCCCAGCGTGTAGCTGAAGGCGAAATCCGTCTGATTATCCCAGTCGATGGCGTCGGCCTTGTCGCGGTCGGGAACAGGATCACCCACAACGGGGAGTTTGTGTTCGCGGATGTACTGGCTCACCGAGCGGCTCAGCAGGTTGTTGATCTCATCGACCAGAATGCTTTTGCCGTACATTTTCTGAACGAGCGAAGCCGGTACGTGGCCGGGGCGAAAGCCCTTCAACTGCACTGTACGGCTGTATTCTTTAAGTTTTTTGTCAATGGCCGGCTTGTAATCGTCCGGGCTGATGGTAATGTTGAGCGATGCGTTGGTATCGCTGGCTTTGTCGAGCGTAATATCCACGATTATCTATTTTAAAATGATGAATGAGCAAATAAGGGCGGTCCGGCGTTCCGGTCAGTGAATGTTTTCCCGAAGGTTATTCACTCACCGGAACGCCGGACCGTCACTCATTTACTCATTCGCAATTAAGTACGGGCGGAGGGACTCGAACCCCCATGCCTTGCGGCACCAGATCCTAAGTCTGGCACGTCTACCAATTTCGCCACGCCCGCATGGTCGCTGTTACTGCTTTTTCAGCCCGCAAAATTACGCAAAAACCCCGAATCAGCAAGCGAAGATGGTGAAGGATTTATTTTTGATGGAATCGCTACCGTTTTTCGGGGATAGTTTTGTTATCTTGGTAGTGAGAGTACAACCTAAAAGAGCCTGCCCCGTTGCAGACACCAATCTGAATGACGATACTGGAAACCCGGACCGGGCAGATAGCACCAACTGCCGGCCCCGTAATTGATCTTGAACAGGAACGGCAGGAAATTCTGAAGCGGTATCGGAGGTTACTCCGCTCAGCAAAGCCGATGCTGAAAGACAATGACGCCAAACTCATCAAGAAAGCGTTCAACACCTCCGCCGAAGCACATAAAGAGATGCGCCGTCGGTC
Source organism: Spirosoma sp. (assembly GCA_014377625.1). Classification (GTDB taxonomy): domain Bacteria; phylum Bacteroidota; class Bacteroidia; order Cytophagales; family Spirosomataceae; genus Spirosoma. Next base: position 4,844 of record JACMPG010000267.1, on the reverse strand, counting down.
GGGCGAACCGTATATCTACCACCCACTGGCCGTAGCGCAGATTGCGATCGACGAAATTGGTCTTGGTCCCACAAGCCTGGTAGCCGCATTGCTGCACGACGTAGTAGAAGATACCGACACCACTATCGAAGATATTGACCGGGCGTTTGGCCCGAAAGTGGCCCGTATCATCGACGGACTAACCAAGATTTCGGGTATTTTCGAGTACGGCACGTCGCAGCAGGCTGAGAATTTCCGCAAGATGCTGCTCACGTTGTCGGACGATGTGCGGGTGATCCTGATCAAACTTGCCGACCGGCTGCACAATATGCGGACGCTGGAGTCGATGCCGCGCGACAAGCAGTTGAAGATTGCCGCCGAGACCATCTATATCTACGCGCCCCTTGCCCACCGGCTCGGCTTGTACGCCATCAAGTCGGAGCTGGAAGATTTATACCTCAAGCACGTAGAGCCGGAAGCGTTCAAAGACATTGCCCGCAAACTGCGCGAAACCCGGCTCTCGCGGGATCGTTTCATCGGCAAGTTTATCGAACCCATCGACAAAGACCTGCGCGAAACCGGGATTTCGTTCGTGGTGAAAGGGCGGCCCAAGTCCATTTATTCAATCTGGACCAAGCTCAACAAATCCAAGAAACCGTTCGAGGAGATCTATGATCTGTTTGCCGTACGGATCATTCTGGACGTACCACCCGATCAGGAAAAAGCGGCCTGCTGGCGGGCCTATTCCATCGTTACGGATCATTACAAGCCCAATCCCGACCGGCTCAAGGACTGGATAAGCACCCCGCGCACCAACGGCTACGAGTCGCTGCACACCACCGTCATGAGCAAACTGGGGCAGTGGGTAGAGGTGCAGATTCGTACCGAGCGCATGAACGAGATTGCCGAGAAAGGCTACGCGGCCCACTGGAAATATAAGGGCAACGACACCAAAACCGGCGAGGGTATCGAAGCCTGGATCAGTCAGGTGCGCGACATGATCGAATCGGCGGGCAGTGGCGATAAGAAAGGCGCCATTGAGTTTGTCGATGATTTCCGGAGCAATCTGTACAGCGAAGAGGTGTTTGTCTTTACGCCCAAAGGCGATCTGAAGGTGTTACAGCGGGGGGCAACGGCCCTTGATTTCGCATTCGACATTCACACGCAGATTGGCGCGAAGTGCATGGCCGCAAAGGTCAACAATACGCTGGTACCGCTGAGCCACGTCCTGCAAAACGGCGATCAGGTGGAGGTCATCACGTCGAACCGGCAGAAACCCAACGAAGACTGGCTGCGGTTTGTGGTTACCTCGAAGGCCAAGACCAAGATCAAAGACCTCATCAAGGAAGACAACAAGCGATTCGTGACGGACGGGCGCGACCTGGTGCAGAAGAAACTAAAAACGCTGCGACTAGAGATGACCAACGAAACCATCAACCAGCTCCGGGCGTATTTCGGCTCCAAAACCACCGACGATTTCTTCTACCGCGTTGGCAAAGGCCATATCGACGTGGCCGAACTGAAGAAGTTCAAAGCCGAAAAAGATGCGAAGGAAAACCGCGCCAACAAGCTCAACACCGATGGCGTCACCGACGCCAAAGCGGTAGTTAAAGAGTTAAAGAAGATTCATGGCGAACGCACCGACGCCGATATGCTGCTGATTGGCGAGGACATGGACCGGGTGGATTATACGCTTTCCAAGTGCTGCAACCCCATTTCGGGCGACGACGTGTTTGGCTTCGTCACCATCAACGACGGCATCAAGATTCACCGCGTCACCTGCCCCAATGCCGTTGAACTGATGTCGAACCACGGCAACCGGATTCTGAAAGCAAAGTGGACCAGTCAGAAAGAGTCGGCCTTTTTGTGCGGCCTGCGCATTACCGGCACCGACCGCATGGGTCTGGTCAACGACGTAACGCGGGTCATCAGCAACGAGCTGAGCATCAACATGCGGTCCGTCACAATCGACTCGACCGACGGTATTTTCGAGGGCAACATCCGCCTGTACGTACAGGACACCAGCCACCTCGAAACCCTCGTGCGTAAACTCGAACGCGTACCCGGCGTATTTGACGTAATACGGTTCGATTAACTTCAATTATGAGTTATGAATTACAAGTTATGAGTTGCGTTGACACATGCAATTCCTCTGACTCATACTTCATAACTCATAATTCATAATTAGTTTTGTCCCATGCAACAGGCACCTCCTCAATCTAATCTGGAATCGGCACGGATGATTTTCATGGCTTACCTCGAACGGAAGAGCCTGCGGAAAACACCCGAACGCTTTGCCATACTCGAAGAGATCTACAACCGCGCCGACCATTTCGATGTCGACGAGCTATATGTTTCAATGAAGAACAAGAACTATCAGGTTAGCCGCGCTACGGTCTATAACACCCTCGACGTGCTGGTAGACTGCGATCTGGTGACGAAGCATCAGTTCGGCAAAAATCTGGCGCAGTACGAAAAATCGTACGGCTACCGGCAGCACGACCACCTGATCTGCACCGACTGCCACAAGGTGATGGAGTTCTGCGACCCGCGTGTGCAGAACATTCAGAACATGGTGGGCGACATGCTCAAGTTCAACGTCATGCACCACTCGCTGATTTTCTACGGAGCCTGCGCCCGCGACAACTGCGAAAACCGCGGCTCGACGGATCGGCAGACCAGATCGAAAGACGCGCAGGGCGTACAGAACCCGGTTGGGTAATCAACTCTTAATCCTGATGAACTATGAATCCGTACACCACGCTGGTTGATTTCATTCTGGCTCACGCACCCGCCGAAGCTGTATTGCAGTTTCGGGCATCGGAAGAAATGCACGACTACTTTTATATGCTGCTCGACAAAGAGAAAGCGAATACAGCAACACGGGAAGAAGTTGACTTTATCGAACAGGTTATGACCGTGGAAAATATCATGCGATTAGCGAAAGCCAGGGCAAAGCAATATGCCCATCAATAACGTACCTGTCACGGCAGCAGCCCGTAAGCGGGTTGCTGTGCGGGCGGGCTACTATTGCGAGTATTGTCTGGCCCAGGAAGGACGACGGCTCATTTATCGGATTTGAGATCGACCATATTATTAGCCGGAAACATAGAGGAACTAACGACGACGAGAACCTGGCCTATTCATGTCCGGCCTGTAATAGACATAAGGGAACGGATATTGTGTCTATCGACTGGGACGATGGGCAAAAGATCACTCGTTTTTACAATCCCCGTACCGACATTTGGTCTGAGCATTTCAGATTATCAGGTGGTTTTATCGAGCCAATGACAGCCATTGGCAGAGTGACTGTCTTTATTTTTCAATTCAATAACCGAATACGCTTGCCTGATCGGGGCATTTTTTAACTCATTTTCATTGATGGTAGATGTTTTATTGGGCCTCCAGTGGGGCGACGAAGGAAAAGGTAAGATTGTGGACGTACTGGCTCCGCAGTATCAGGTGGTGGCCCGGTTTCAGGGCGGCCCTAACGCGGGGCATACGCTCGAATTCGACGGGTTCAAGCACGTGCTGCACCAGATTCCGTCCGGCATTTTTCGGGCCGATATTCTCAACATCATCGGCAACGGCGTGGTGCTGGACCCCATCGTGTTTAAACGAGAGATTGACGGGCTGGCTAAGTTCAACCTGCCACTGACCGAAAATCTGGTCATTTCGCGCAAGGCGTCCATCATTATCCCGACGCACCGGCTGCTGGATGCGGCTTACGAAAAAGCCAAGGGCGAAGCCAAGATCGGCTCCACGCTGCGCGGGATCGGCCCGACGTATCAGGACAAGGTGGCCCGGCAGGGGTTGCGCGTAGGCGATATGTCGTCGCCCAATTTCGCGGAGAAGTACCAGAAGCTGGTTGATATTCACAAGGTCATTCTGGCGCAGAACAACTACGACTTTGCCGACGCACTGCCGCAGGCCGAAGCCGAGTTCTTTGCCGCCGTTGAGTTCATGAAGCAGTTCAAACTCACCGACAGCGAATACGCCGTGAATGACGCCCTGACAGCGGGTAAAAACGTGCTGGCCGAAGGGGCGCAGGGTTCCTTGCTGGATATTGATTTCGGGTCGTACCCGTTCGTAACGTCGTCCAGCACGATGGCCGCCGGGGCCTGCACGGGACTGGGCGTGGCACCGGGGCGCATTGGCGAGGTATTTGGCATATTCAAAGCGTACTGCACCCGCGTGGGCAGCGGTCCGTTTCCGACGGAGTTGTCGGACGAAATCGGCGAGAAGATGCGCACAGAAGGCAACGAGTTTGGCGCAACCACGGGCCGTCCGCGCCGGTGCGGCTGGCTCGACTTGCCCGCCCTGAAATACGCCATCATGATTAATGGCGTGACGCAGCTGGTGATGATGAAAGTTGACGTGCTGAACATCTTCGAAGAGATCAATATCTGTACGCACTACCAGTTACCAGACGGTGATGTAACCGAGCAAATGCCCTACGACCTGCTGGACACGCCCGTAACGCCGATTTACAAAACCTTTAAAGGCTGGCAAACCGACCTGACCAACATCCATACGTTCGAGGATATGCCCGGTCCACTGGCCGACTACGTTACGTATCTGGAAGAAACGCTCGGCCTGCCCATCAGTTTTATATCTACCAGCCCCGACCGCGAAGCCATCATTCACCGCAACGTTGCGGTGTAATGTAGGTTAGTCACTCTTGACCGACCAGTCGCGAAGCGACTAACAATACAATTCAAGCTAAGTAAGTACTTGGACATAATTATATAGAAATACGAATGGGTAGTATCTTCGCGCCATGAAGCCTAAACGCTACGTCCGCTTAGAAGCCCCCGAAATCATTACCCTCCAGGAAGGGTATAAAAATGTGGCTCATCACCAGT
>JACMPG010000266.1 GCA_014377625.1 Spirosoma sp. | reverse complement strand
GGCACTAAACCAACCGAAGCCAGTTCAGCGCAGGTAGCGGCATAATCGACATGGCAAATACCCCGAATACCCAACCCCTCGGCCACGCTCACAAACATGGGTCGATCGTCGATGTAGAGTACCTGACTGGCAGGCACCTGGGCAATGTCGAGCGCGATTCGGAAGATGTCGGCGTCGGGTTTTCGGAAGCGAACGAAGGAGGACGAAATAAAGAAGTCCACAAACTCCGTCAATCCGAAGGTCTTAATCCGGTACGCGTTCAGTTCCCGGCCTTCGTTACTCACTACCGCTATTTTCAACCGGTACGTTTCTTTAAGCTGCCGGCACAGGGTAATCATATCCGGGTACGGCTTCGACTGGGCAAACATAAAATCCCGAAAGGCGTCCATCGTAAACGACCGGGGTTCGTAAAACACAACCCGGCTGAGGTACTCTTTTAGGGTGAGTTTGCCCACCTCGTAGGTATCGAACGTTAGGTGGTGCCGCGCTTCCAGTTCGGCCAGATTCAGGCCGAACGTTTCGGCAGCCAGCCTGCGGGATTCGCGCCCCCAGCCATTGGTCAGCAAGACACCCCCGATATCGACAAATAAAGTTGTGATTGACTGGTTACGCTCTGTCTGCTGGTTTATTTTCATTGTACGTTCTCACTATTTTTAGTTTCTACGGAAAAAGACGTCACCGAAGCAGATGATCTCATTCACAAATCTCGGCAGCCTTCTCTGGGCAGGCAATGACGAGCATTAGGTCTGGACGTGATCGTTCACCAAAAGCGGCTTTGACTTGACCGGCAATTCAGCTCGTCTGCCGGTGAGGAGAAACCCGGTAGCTATCATTATGGATAAGAAGCATACGACCGCCTGACCCTTGTCATAGTTCCCCGGCAAATAATCGCTCAGCTTTACATGTTCCAACACAGCAGCACGGATTCAGGCGACTACCGCCTTGTCCATTCGCTTATTAAAGAAATAGACTATGGGACATAAAAGTCAACAGGAATGGATTGCTGACGAATTTACCTTACCCTGTCAGGCTACTCAGGATACGGTCTGGGTGAGTGATCCAGCCGATTCTACTGTGCACGAAACCGGCCCGATTCATCAGGGCGAAACGATCTGGGTACACCGTGAGCTTTTTGGTAGCGGCCCAACCTGGGAGCCAGCCCGGCTAAAGGACAACAAACTGGGCTTTGTTCAGCCCCATCATTTTAGCCAGACGGTTCACTTAACGGGTCCTCCTCATTCCGTATCTCTTTAGAAGCTGTTTGAGTTAATTGCTTTGGCCCAGCCGTATCGGACGTAGAATACCGGGATATTCAGAAACGTTTTTTCTATACGTAGAGAAGGGAAAACGCATTTTTTGGCAGCACATCGCATAAAAACATCTGTGGAGTGGGCACATCGTCTACTTACCAGTGATAACCAAAATACAAATCAAATGATGAACGGAACCGGTTGGGGAATGGGAGGAATGGGTTGGGGAATGTGGTTTATTCCATTACTCATCATCCTCGCGATTTATCTCTTCATGAAGTACAACCCACAAACCAAAAGCGGACAAGCCACGGAATCGCCATTAGACATTTTAAGGAAGCGATATGCCAAAGGCGAAGTCACTAAAGAACAATTTGAGCAAATGAGAAAGGACATTTAACCCGAATCATGACCCGAAACGTATTTGCTTTTTTGCTGCTCATGCTGTGAGCCTGTTTTAGGCTTTAACTAGTTCATTGGTTTATCGGCTGTAGTGTAGCCCGGACCGGACGTCCGCGTCCGGGCTACACTACAGCGGTGGGCGGCTGCGGCCACACGGCCGTTTAGCGAAACCCTTTGGCAGAAATCATTCAATTTCATTACGCTATGCTTCTTCGATATGTAGTTGCCAGCGTTGTCTTAATCGGCGCAGGGTTGCTGTACGCAACACGCCGTTTCTCGCAACAGACCGACGAGCTGGCCCGGCAATTGCTGGCCCAATCGCCGTTGGATAAAACGATAGTCACACCCGAAATGCTGGTCGGGTTGCCCGCGCCGGTACAGGCATGGCTCACGGCAGCGGGCGTGGTGGGCCGCGAGCGCGTGCATACTGTGCGGCTGCGCCAACACGCCCTAATGCGAACCAGCCCTACCGCAGCCTGGATGCCGATTGACGCTGTGCAGTATTTTGGGGTGGATGTGCCGGGCTTTGTCTGGAAGGCAAACGCACGGATGATGGGGTTTTTACCGTTGGCAGGTTATGATGCTTACGTGGGAGGGAAAGGCCGACTGCTGATAAAGGCCTTATCGGTGGTGCCGGTGGCCGATGCTGCCGACGACAAGGTGAATCAGGGCGAGATGGTGCGATTTCTGGCCGAGATGTGTATGTTTCCGTCGGCGGCTCTTAGCCCCTACCTCACATGGCAAGCCATTGACATAAACCAGGCCGAAGTCGCCATGACCGACAATGGCCTGACCGTCAGGGCCGTGTTTGCGTTCAACGCCCAACATCAGTTGGCGAGCGTTACGGCCCGGCGCTACTACGGAGGAGCCGGGGAAGTCAGTACGTTAGAAACGTGGTACATGCCGATGCACGCCTGGAAGTCGATGCACGGCACCACGATTCCGGTTCAGGGCGATGTAATCTGGAAATTATCCACGGGTGATATCAACTATTTCCGGTGGGAGGTTACGGACATCGACTATAACAAACCAATGCTGTACTGACCCCCGTACCATCAGACAATAGCTAATAGCGGAATATCCGTTAACCGGGCCATGCGCTGCGTTTCGCCATCCACAAAAATCTGCCTAAACCAGTTGTGGGCCTGCGGTAACATCATAATCAGATCCGCTTTGTTCCGGTGGGCAAACGTCAGAAGCAGGTCATATACTTCTGAACCGGGCAGGATAGTTAGCGTATGGGGGACGGTGTCCATCAGATGACGGATGTGTTCGGCCCGATGTTGAACATCCTTATCCGCCGGATTATCATGAATACAAAGCACATCGACCGCGCAGCCAAACTGCCGGGCAAAGTGGAGAGCGGTGTCGAAAACGACGGCATCGGGCGGAAGATCGAGATCAATACCCAGCACGACGTTATCGATGGCAGCATACTCTGTCGATGGTGGAACGAGCAGCAACGGCACGTGGGTCTTCGGCACCATGTCGGAGGCTACGCTTCCCATCAGCTGGGCGCTTTGCGGAGCTGACCCAACGGTAGACATAATCAGCAGATCGACATGCTCGGCCTGGGCAACCTCAAGAATGGCGGGAATGGGGTGTCCCTGCCGGGTCAGGCAACGAATAGCCATATCACTGCCGTAGCGTTCACGCACCTCATTGGCCAGGTGGTTTAATGCCCGCTGGCTTTCGTCATGCATGGCCTGAGCGCTGAGCGGAAAATCACCGCCGGTTTCAGCAGGATTCAGCGGCCAGAAATGGAACACGTTGATCAGGATCAAATCAGCGAGTTGAGCGTGGGCGAGTTGTATCGCAAAATAAGCAGCCTGATTTCCATTCGGTGTCAGGTCGGTAGCAACAGCAATCGTTTTCATGTACGCGGATGTTTGGGAGGTCGTTTCTCCAAAATTACCCTGCTTGTACAGTCCGAAACATGACCACAGTCAGGTCTGGCACTGATTGATTTATCCTGGCAAACTGATTGCTATCAGACATTCACAGACGATCAGACCGCACCTTTGTAGAAGGAATAGCGTGAGGGCCTGACTCCATTAGTGTACAGGGTATGCCGCAGAAAGCTCGCTATGGCGATGGGGCTGGTCGTTATGGCCATTATCGTAAAGCGTCAACACAGGTACTGATGGGGTGTAGGCGCGCGACTCCCAGCTTCGTGTGCCGGTATCGTATTTCTCGACTGGAATCATTACTAAAAGATCAACCTGATTCCGGGTCAGATACGTCTCGATTCCTTCGCTGGCGGTAGTGGCCCTCAAGTGGCTGATGATTGGTTCAATGGGAGCCAGAAACTTCCGAATATGAAGTTCCTGCTCCGCCCGGATAGCCTTTTTATTGGGTACGTCGATAGACAATAGGGTGAGATCGGCCCCCTTGAGGGTCACTAACTCTTTCAGCGGACTCAGTAGTTTAGCGTTTTTCAGCCGGGCAAAATCGGTAGCCAGTACCACCCGGCGAATCTCACCCACGGGGGTATTGGCGGGTACTACAATCACATTGGCTTTCAGTTGGCGGGTCAGAGCGATAGCACAGTGGCCGAACAGGGTAATCGTACCTTCTTGTTGAGAACCCATCACGACAAAATCATACGGTTCCATCTCGAGCGATTTCCCGATTACGTCGGGCCAGGTACCCGGACAGACCGATGAGCGATAGGTATGCCAGTCTGTGGTTGCCTGCATACGCAACTGAGTCAGGATATCATTTAGCTGATCGGCGTACGCCGTACGGGACGCTTCGTGGCAGTAGATCGGGTTATAGGCTGCCGGAGAGGTAGCCTCTGGAGACACGCAGAGCAGGTGAAAATCGGCGACGGTATCGCTGAAAAATGAGCGGGCATAGTCGAGCGCGTGGCGGGAAGCTTCCGAAAAGTCGGTTAACACCAGGAGTTTTTTCATGGATTCAGCGTATTGGATCTACTCTATCACGTACCTGCTGGCTTTACCTTTGGCCTGCTATACTTATTCTGATTTATTGGTGAATTAATATCCTGCCGGGGAGCCTGACGGGTACCCATGCCGCTTCTGCCTGCCACCGGCCATGTTATCCGGTGACGCCAATTTCAATGGCACCTGACAGAGATCCTACTTGATGGCATCCTGAACGTCTTTCTGTAAGGCCTGATTGTTTTTCATAATCGTTGAGTTTGTTTGGTTTAATACCCCTGTAAATTTCCCCATTCTGCAAGCGCCAACCTATGACCGGCATCAGTGCCTGGCATGACCGTAGTCGGATTGATGAGTGCGTTACCCGTGAGTTTTACCGGAATACTTCCGTTAATCATCCCGCTGCCGGATGATTAACTTCTGAATCTCAACCGCCCAGAAGACGATGCTCGACACGGCTACCGTAATGCCCAGCTCGAACCACGTCAGCGGTTGGGTGTTGAAGAGTTCGTTGAAGAAAGGCGTGTAAATAATCATCAGTTGAAGCCCGACGGTTAGTGTAATTGCGCCCAGCATGGGTTTGTTATCCAGCAGGCCCATGCTGAACACCGACGACCGGCGGGACCGAATGGCAATGGCGTTACCCAACTGACTAAAGCAAAGAACCGTAAACGTCATCGTTTGCCAGTGGGGAATGTTGCGCTGGATTGCCCAGGCCTCTATACCAATCGTGACGGCCCCAATCAGCAACCCGACCCACAGAATGAACCTGCCTAAGCCGTCACCAAAAATGGATTGCTTCGGGTCTATGGGTGGCCGCTGCATACTGTTTTTTTCGGCAGGTTCGTAGGCTAAGGCCAGGCCCGGCAGACCGTCTGTAATCAGGTTGATCCACAGAATATGAATGGCCAGTAAGGGGATGGGTAACCCGAAAAAAGGCGCGAAAAAGAGCGCGACAATCTCCCCCGCGTTGCCCGACATGATGTAACGGATAAATTTCAGGATGTTATCGAAGATGCGTCGCCCGTGCTTCACGGCTTTCACGATCGTGGCAAAGTTGTCGTCGAGCAGAATCATATGCGCGGCTTCTTTGGAAACCTCCGTACCAGTGATGCCCATGGCAATACCAATATCCGCATTCTTCAGGGCCGGCGCATCATTGACCCCGTCGCCGGTCATGGCTACGAAATGATGGCGGGCCTGCAATGCACTGATAATACGTAGCTTCTGGGCCGGATCGACGCGGGCATAGACCCGCACGTTCTCCACAATGGCATCGAAAGCAGGCTCGTCCAATTGGGTCAGTTCCGGCCCGGTCAGCACCAGTTCATTGGCCGAGGAGAGGATGCCCAGCGTTTCGGCAATAGCTTTGGCGGTTAGCTTATGGTCGCCGGTAATCATTACGGTAATGATACCGGCCTGTTTGCATTCGGCTACGGCCTGCCGGGCTTCGTGGCGGGGCGGGTCCATCAGACCTACGAAGCCGATAAAGGACAAGCCCGATTCGATGGTGGCGGGCGTAACGTCGGGTGGCAGTTCGGGCAGCAGTTTGCCGGCGTAACCCATTGTGCGGTAGCCCCGTTCGGCCATGGCATCAACGCGGGTTCGCAGGTCAGGAACACCGGCTTGCTGTTTCGCGTCGAGTTGGTTGAACAGCGACCCCACCGCGCCTTTAGTGATACACAGAACGCCCTGTTCCGTTTGGTGCAGCGTGGTCATGCATTTGCGTTCCGAATCGAACGGCAGTTCGGCGATGCGGGGAAAGGTACTTTCAAGCGTTGCCCGTTCATAATCCCGATCAGCGGCATAATGCGCCAGGGCCACTTCGGTCGAATCGCCGAGCCAGTTTCCGTCTTTGTCGCTGGTTACGTCGTTGTTGAGTGCCATTGCCGTCAGCAGCCCATCGCCATTGGCCAGAACGGGTAAGGCAAACGTCGGCGACTGGTCGATTTCTTCGACCGTCATTTTGTTGAGTGTCAGCGTTCCCGTTTTGTCGGTGCAGATGTAGGTAACCGACCCCAGCGTTTCTACGGCGGGCAGTTTACGAATAAGCGCGTTGCTTTTTACCAGGCGTTTCGCCCCTAATGCCAGGGCAACCGTGACCACGGCTGGCAGGGCTTCGGGAATAGCAGCCACGGCCAGCGAAACTGAGACCAGCAGCAAATTCAGCAGCGGCTCGCCCCGCAACCACCCGGCCCCGAAAAAGAGCAGACAAATTACCAGTGCCCCAACCGATAAGCCTTTGCCGAAGGTGCCCAGCCGTTTTTGCAGCGGGGTGGCGGTTTCGTCGGTCTGAATCAGTTTGGCAATTTTTCCCAGTTCGGTGTTCATGCCCGTCGCCACGACGTAGGCAGTGGCCCGCCCGTTGGTCACAAACGTGCCTTTGTAGCCCATATTCAGCCGGTCGCCGAGTGGATAATCGCCGGGGGGCAGCGCATCGGGGGTTTTCTCAACGTTGTCCGATTCGCCCGTCAGCGACGACTCATCGACTTTCAGCGCGTGGGTGTCCATAAACCGGACGTCAGCAGGAATGACATTACCCGCTTCCAGCAGCGTTACGTCGCCGGGTACCAGGTCGGTTGTGGCCACAGAAAGCGTTTGCCCGCCCCGCAGCACCTGGGCCTGACTGGCGGCCATCTTTTTGAGGGCCTCCATCGACTTCTCGGCCCGGTACTCCTGCACAAACCCGACCAGCGCATTGAGCAGCACAATCGCCAGAATGATGTAAGTCGATTTTACCTCGCCCACCACACCCGACAGGATGGCAGCCGCAATCAGCACCAGAATCATAACGTCCGTAAACTGATGCAGCAGGATGAGCCAGATCGTTTTCTTTCGACCATCCGCAATCTGGTTGGGGCCGGATTCGGCCAGCCGCTGTTGGGCCGAAGTGGGATCGAGTCCGGCGGGGGTAGTGTTCAGCGAACGGGCTACTTCCGCCACTGGGGTAACATAATAATCCATACCAGGCCGGGTTGTTGCT
>JACMPG010000265.1 GCA_014377625.1 Spirosoma sp. | reverse complement strand
GGCACCACCGTAGCGGGGGGCAATGGACAAGGCGCAAACGCCAATCAACTGAATAGTCCAGTCGGGGTGTTTGTGGATGGTTCGAGTAACGTATTTGTGGCTGATAGGGGTAACAACCGGATTCAGAAGTTTGGGTCCAACACGCCCCCGGTCGCTAATGGCCCCAACTGCCCCACCTACATCACCAAAACCACGGCCAATGGATTGGGTAATAATTTGGTTTATGGGGTGTATGCGGTGGGTACGACGGTCTATGCCGCTACGGATGGTGGGTTGGCGATCTCCACCGATGGGGGCACCTTCTTCACCAACTATACCACGGCCAATGGATTGGGTAGTAATACTTTGTATGGGGTGTACGCGGTGGGGGCGACAGTTTATGCCGCTACGGATGGTGGGTTGGCGATCTCCACCAATGGGGGTACCACCTTCACCAACAAAACCACGGCCAACACCAATAGTGGATTGGGTAGTAATCTTGTGAATGGGGTGTATGCGGTGGGGCAGACGGTCTATGCCGCTACGATTGATGGTTTGTCGATTTCCACCGATGGGGGCACCTCCTTCACCAACTATACCACGGCCAATGGATTGGGTAGTAATATTGTGTACGGGGTGTACGCGGTGGGGGCGACAGTTTATGCCGCTACGGATGGTGGGTTGGCGATTTCCACCGATGGGGGCAGCACCTTCACCAACTACACCACGGCCAACACCAATAGTGGATTGGGTAGTAATATTGTGTACGGGGTGTACGCGGTGGGGGCGACAGTTTATGCCGCTACGGATGGTGGGTTGTCGATCTCCATCGACGGGGGTACCACCTTCACCAACAAAACCACGGCCAACACCAATAGTGGATTGGGTAGTAATATTGTGTACGGGGTGTACGCGGTGGGGGCGACAGTTTATGCCGCTACGGATGGTGGGTTGGCGATCTCCACCAATGGGGGCACCTCCTTCACCAACAAAACCACGGCCAATGGATTGGGTGATAATTTGGTGTCTGGGGTGTATGCGGTGGGTACGACGGTCTATGCCGCTACGACTGGTGGGGTGTCCTTCTGCGCACCAGCGGTTAGCCCACTGACTCTCGCTCTATCGGCCAATCCAGCCATGATCCTGACTACGGGCACCACCACCCTGTCGGCCACGGTATCGGGCGGCACCACACCCTACAGCTACACCTTCTCGGGGCCGGGTACCATTACCCCCTCGGGCAATACGGCCACTGTGTCGGGGCAGACGAGTGGGGTAAAGACCTTCACGGTGGTCGCCCGCGACATGACCACGCCTACCAGCCAGACCATCACCGGTACGGTGAGTGTGACCGTCAACCAGGCCAACACGGCCCCGATGGCCACGGCCAATGCCAACCAGACGGCCACGGTGGGCACGGCTTTCTCCTACACGGTCAACGCTTTCAACGACGCCGAAACGCCTAATAGCCTGACCTACACCGCCAGTATCAGTCCGGCAAATAGCCTGAGCTTTAATCCGGCCACGCGGGTTATTTCGGGTACGCCCTCGACCACGGGCGTCTCCACGGTGAGCGTCACGGCCACCGATCCGGGTAGCCTGACGGCCAGCACGAGCTTTACCATCACCGTTGGGCCCCGTCAGGTCACGTCGCTCACGGCGGTGCTGACGGCCAGCCCAACGATGATCCTGACGACGGGCACCACCACGTTGTCGGCTACCGTATCCGGGGGAACGACGCCCTACAGCTACAGCTTCAGCGGACCGGGTACCATCACCCCCAGTGGCAATACGGCCACGGTATCGGGCCTTTCGGCGGGGGTGCAAACTTTCACCGTTACGGCCCGCGATGCCTCGGTGCCACCCTTTGTGGTCACCAATGCTGTCGTGCCCACTGGCCAGACCATCACGGCCACGGTGAGTGTGACGGTAAATCAGGCCAACACGGTGCCCGTGGCTACGGCCAATGCCAACCAGACGGCCACGGTGGGCACGGCGTTCTCCTACACCGTCAACGCCTTCACTGATGCCGAGACGCCCAATAGCCTGACCTATGCGGCCAGCATCAGCCCGGCGAATGGCCTCATCTTCAACCCGGCCACGCGCGTCATTAGCGGTACGCCTACCGGCACCAGCCCGAGCAGCGTCACCATCACGGCCACCGATCCGGGCAGTTTATCGGCCAGCACGACGTTCACCATCACGGTGAGTCCCCGCCAGGTGACGGCCTTGGTGGTCGGCCTGTCGGCTAATCCGGCTGTCGTTTGTGTGGGTAGTCCGGCAAGTCTTTCGGTAGAGGTTAGTGGCGGCACGGGGCCCTACAGCTACACCTGGGTGGCGCCTGTTGGTGTGCAGCTCTCGGCCACTAATACGCAGATAATCTCGGCAACGCCCACGGCCACGAGCGTGCAGACACTGACGGTGCTGGTGGCCGATAACAGCAGCCCGACCCTTTCGGCCAGTGCCACCGTCGCCCTGACGGTCAACGGTAGCCCCGACTACCTGGCGTTGGTAGACCTCTACCAGGCCACCAACGGGGGTAGCTGGACCCAGAAGAGTAATTGGCTCAGCAGTTGCGATCCTTGTAATGGGAGTGGCGGCCAACCCTGGGCGGGGGTGACCTGCGTTAACGGGCGGGTTACTCAGTTATCCCTGCCCTATAATAACATGCGCGGTACAATCCCCGCCAGCCTGAGTGCCCTTACTAATCTGACCAATCTGGATTTTACTGGAAATCAGTTGACTGGCAGTATTCCGGCCAGCCTGAGTGCCCTTACCAATTTACAAACCCTGAATTTGAGTAGCAACCAACTGGATGGCAGTATTCCGGCCAGTCTAAGTGCCCTCACTGGCCTGACCGATCTGCAACTGCAAGGCAATCAGTTTACGGGTAGCATCCCGGTTAGCCTGAGTGCACTTACCAACCTGCAAAGTCTGTATTTGAATAGCAACCAACTGACCGGTACAATCCCCACCAGCCTGAGTGCTCTTGCCAAACTGACAAAACTGAATTTGAGCGGTAACCAGTTGAGTGGCAGTATCCCGGCCAGTCTAAATGCTCTCACCAGGCTGCAGGGGCTGTTTTTGGGCAACAACCAACTGAGTGGCAGTATTCCGACCAGCCTGAGTGCCCTCACCGATCTGGAAATCCTGAATTTGGGCGGTAACCAGCTGAGCGGCAGCATTCCGGGGGGGCTGGGTACGTTGCCAAAACTCAATGACTTAGACCTGAGCAGCAACCAGTTGACGGGCTGTCTGGCCTCCACTCTCAAAAATCTGTGCAACAGGGGTATCGACGCGACTATCAGTGATAACCCTGGCCTGCCCGGAGGGGGTAACTGGTCGGCCTTCTGCGCGAATACGGCTGGCGGCAACTGCGTGCTTACCCTCCAGACTTCGGCCACGCCCAACCCCGTCAACGCGGGCAGCACCGCTACGCTCTCCGTGACGGCCACCGGTGCCACGGCGCCCTACAGTTATACCTGGACGGCTCCGGCGGGCATACTATTGACTGCTACCAATCAGGCTCAGGTCTCGGCTCAGATCCCCGCTGGTGCGTCGGGGGTGCAGACCTTCACCATCACCGTGGCCGATGCCACCCCCATCACCTCCACCAGCCTGGTCGAACTGACAGTGACCACCGCCAGCCCGGCCAGCCAGACGGCGTGCCGCAGCAGCGCGGTGGTGCTCAAGGCGGGGCAGTCGGGCAGTCGCTACGAGTGGTACAAGAACGGCCAGAGTGCCCCCTTCAAACTGACCGAGATTGCCTCTATCCAGAAGGGTACCGCCACCAGCAGCCTGACGCTGGTGAGCATCCAGACAACGGCCACCTACTACTGCAAGGTGTTTGCGGCCGATGGCAGTTTCCAGTTCAAGGGGCCCTTCGTGGTGACGGTCAACTACGGCTGTATCGCGCCGGGTGCGCGGCTAGCAGCACCGGGCGAGCCGGTGGCGGAGGTACCGCTGCGGGTGACGCTAACGCCCAACCCCCTGGTAGACGGGCAGTTGCGGGCGGTGGTAGTGGGTGCCGAGGGCCAGCCGCTGCGGGCGGTGCTGGTCGATTTGCGGGGCCAGGAGGTTGGGTCGCAGACGTGGCCGAGTGCCGACGCGGAGCAGGTTGTGGAATGGGACATCAGTCAGCGTCCGGGCGGGCTGTACCTGTTTCAGGTCAGCAGCGGGGGGCAGGTGCAGCGGCTGAAGGTCGTGAAGCCGTAAAGTTGTTTTAGAAAGCTGCTGTCTGTAAATGAAAAAACGCCTGAACCGGGCGTTTTTTCGTTTTTGTCTCCTAATGTTCCCAATCCGAACGTGAGTTAATCGGGGTTGTCAATAATACCGCCGTGAAGGTGATACATCGTCTTGGTCTTCAGTTCGGGCTGACGCAGCAGATCTTTGGCCGCTACCCGGCTCCTGACGCCGTTGGTGCAGATCACGATAATCGGGTTATAGGGCAGTAGTTCCGATTTTCGGACACGGATATCGGGCAGGGGCAGGTTCAGCCCACCGAGGTTGAACTCGTCAAACTCCCACGCATCGCGCACATCAACCACCACCGCGCCGGTTTGCTACCGCAGGGTTTCAAGATCGGCGAGGGAAATATCGGTGTAGTTGAGAGCGGACATACTCTGTTTGAACAGGAAAGGCCGGGAGCCTGTTCGCAATTGTTTCCTTTTAGTAACGGATAGTATGACTCGTTACCTCTGTCAATCTGTCAGCCACGCCCGTACTGGAACAGGATTTGACACTGAGTCAAAAATGATTCACCAAAACCTTACTGATTCAGTTATGACAACCGAAGAAACTACCCCGATAGAGAAAGGCAGTATCTCGATTCACACCGAGAATATCTTTCCCATCATCAAGAAATTTCTCTACTCTGACCACGAGATATTCCTGCGCGAACTGGTCTCCAACGCCGTTGACGCTACCCAGAAACTGAAGCAACTCTCGTCGTTCGGCGAGTTTACCGGCGAGCTGGGCGATTTGAAGGTAACGGTTTCGCTCGATGAAGAAGCTAAAACGATTACCATTTCGGACAACGGCATTGGCATGACCGCCGACGAAATCAAGAAGTACATCAACCAGATTGCGTTCTCCGGCGCGTCGGATTTTCTGGAGAAATACAAAGACAAAACCGACGACAAGGGCCAGATTATCGGCCACTTTGGCTTAGGCTTCTACTCGGCATTTATGGTTGCCGAACGCGTCGACATCGTCACGAAGTCGTACCGGGATGGCAGTGAGGGGTCCGACCATTCGGCCGTGCGCTGGGAATGCGACGGTTCGACCGAGTTCTCTATCTCGCCCGCCGAACGGGAAGAACGCGGTTCTGACGTGATTCTGCACATTGCGCCCGATTCGGAAGAGTTTCTGAGCAAAGATCGGTTGCGCGGCATTCTCGACAAATACGCCCGGTTTCTGCCCGTACCCATCTGGTTTGATGGGCAGCAAATCAACAACACGGCGCCCATCTGGACCAAATCGCCGTCGGACCTGACCGACGAGGATTATACCAATTTCTACCGCGAGTTGTACCCGATGAGCGAGGAGCCGCTGTTCTGGATTCACCTCAACGTAGATTACCCGTTCAACCTGACCGGCATTCTGTACTTCCCCCGCGTCAAGAATGAACTGCGGTTTCAGCGCGAGAAAATCCAGTTGTACAGTCGGCAGGTGTTCATTACCGACGAGGTGAAGGACGTAGTGCCGGACTTCCTGATGATGCTGCACGGCGTAATCGACTCGCCCGATATTCCGCTCAACGTATCGCGGAGCTTTTTGCAGGCCGACAGCAACGTCAAAAAAATCAACGGCTACATCACCCGCAAAGTAGCCGACAAACTGGCCGAACTTTTCAACGCTGACCGCAAGGCATTCGAAGAGAAGTTCGATGACATTGGGCTGTTTATCAAGTACGGCATCCTGAGCGACGAGAAGTTCTGGGAGAAAGCCAAAAATTTCGTGCTGCTCAAAAACACCAGGGGCGAATTTGCCACGCTGGACGAGTACCGCGAAAACGTACAGGCCAACCAGACCGACAAGAACGACACGCTGGTGATGCTCTACACCACCGATTCTAAACAGCAGGATGCCTATGTAGCCTCGGCCACCCGGCGCGGCTACGACGTCTTGCTGATGGAAAACGTCATTGATCCGCACTTTATCAACGCGCTGGAGCAGAAACTCGAAAAAGTGCATTTCGTGCGCGTCGATGCCGATACGCTCGACAAGCTAATCGACAAAGGACTGAACAACGAAAGCGTTTTGTCCGAAGCCGATAGTACCAAAGTAAAAGAGTTGTTTGAGCAGGTACTGGACAATAAAACGCTGAATGTGAGCGTAGAAGCGCAGCCAACCGACGAGCTACCGGTGACGATTACGCTACCGGAGTTCATGCGCCGGATGAAGGAAATGTCGGCCATGTCGGGCGAGCAGAGCTTTTACGGCAACTTCCCGATGGGCTACAACGTCGTGGTGAACGCCAACCACCCCCTCACCGCCAAACTCCTCGCCGAAACTGACGAAGCCACGCAAAAAACGCTGGTCAAGCAACTCTACGACCTTGCTTTGCTATCGCAAAACATGCTGACGGGCAGTCAACTAACGGCCTTCGTACAGCGGTCCGTTGCGCAGTTATAAGCGGTATCAGAGTTAGTCGCATTTCTTTAAAAAGCCCTATTGAATCGTTGTACAACGATTCAATAGGGCTTTTTTTGTTATTCGTTCCTATGATTTATAGCGGATGACATTATACCCGCTACGTCATAACTTGATTCGGGTTATTCGCTGCGTAGCTTCGGTTACGCGAAACTCGTGGGCCATTCGTCGGCCAATAACCCAGACTATTTGATTTCCCGACACCAACACGGCGGTTTGTTCGCGCTCGGTGCGGGTCAGTTTCAGATCATTGAGCAAATCACTCACGAGTTTGGTACCGCGCATACCGAGCGGACGAAAACGGTCGCCGGTTTGCCAGGGACGGATGGTGAGCGGGAACACAAGCTGGTCAGTGTCGAAACAGGCAATGGTAGGCTCGGTCGGGAATTGAAAGTTGGCGGATCGGTCGAAGCGTTCAACGTGTAGGATTCCCACGCCCGGTACCGCAACGGGTTGGTTGGGCCAGTCGGGCAGGGTGATTTCGTAGGTGGTTAGCGCGGGCAGCGGTTCAAGTAACAGGCCGGTTTGCGTGGCCTCTGCCGCTACACGCCGGTCGTGCGTAACCCGGTACGTGGGCGAGGCAAACTGTTGTCCCGTTTCCCGGCTCAGCGACGCCAGCATCGCATCGGTTTGGTCAGGTAAAAAGCCATACGGTTTCAGCCATTCGGCCAGATAAAATGCCGGTTCGGGCAGGTCGAGTAGTGTATGAGCGGGCAAGAAAATAAACCGTTCCTCATACTGAACTGTGCGTAGCCACACACGGTTCAGTTCACTTTGTACGATACGTTCGGCGGCTTGCAGTTTCGATAAGGTACGGGGCAGGGTTTCGTGCAGTAAGTTTGGATTCAGCCCGGTCAGCACCGGGACTACGTGGTGGCGGATGGCGTTGCGGGCGTATTTATCATGGGCGTTGGAGCTGTCTTCGCGGTAGGTCAGTCCGTGTTGCCGGGCATATTCAGTGAGGTCGTCGCGGAGGGCAAACAGCAACGGGCGAATTACGTTATCCTGCCGGATGGGCATTCCACGAAGCCCGGCCAGCCCGGTGCCGCGCGTCAGGTTCAGCAGCACCGTTTCCAGTACGTCGTTCTGATGATGCGCCGTGGCTATTGCTCCGTACTCATGTTTACGCAGCAACTCAGCAAACCAGGTATAGCGCAACTCCCGTGCGGCCATCTGAATGGAAATACCCCGTTCAGTCGCTACAGCAGCAGTATCGACCCGCGTTAGGTGAAACGGAACCCCGTATTGCTCAGCCCTGTTTTGAACAAAGACAGCATCGGCATCGGATTCTGCTCCGCGTAACCCAAAGTTCACGTGGGCCACGGCAAACGGCAGACCGGCGCGGCTGAACAGTTCGGCCATCACGACCGAGTCCAGCCCACCACTCACCGTCAGGAGCGTTGGCCGGGCGGGGTTTACAAGCCGGTTGTCGTTAATAAATGCTAAAAAACGCTGTTCCAACATCCGTACCGGGCGCGTTGCCGTAATTTTGACGTTATGATTTTGATGCGTACCCGATATTTATTTTTCATTCTGATAGCCCTGTTCGCTCTTGCCGTCCCTCAGGCGCAGGCGCAGGTAGGCGGTGCCGCCGAAAAAGTCGAGCTGCTGCCCGGTGCCGACAGTCTGGTAGGCGTCAACGTACCGGGTCAGGTAGTGCGCAAGATATACAACAACGTGAAGTTTCGGCAAAAAGGCGTGTTGCTCTACTGCGACCTCGCCATCCAGAACGTAACGACCAACCTAATCGAAGCTTACGGCAACGTCCGGCTCATTCAGGGCGATACCATCAATGTACGGGGCGATACCATGTTTTATTACGGCAATACCCGGCAGGCCAACCTGCGGGGCCGCGTGGTTATGCGTGACCGTAAAATGACCCTCACCACCGCCGTTCTCGACTACGATATGCTGTCGGGTATTGCGCACTACCCCACGCCGGGCCGCATTGTCGACAAAGAAACGGTGTTGACCAGTCTGGAAGGGTATTACGACACCCGTACCAAGCAGTTTACGTTTCAGCGCAACGTAAAACTTGTGAACACCAAAGGTACGCTCACTGCCGATTTGCTGCTGTACAACTCGCGAACCCGCATTGCCACGTTTCAGGGTCCCACCCGCATTACCAACAAAGACGGGGTGCTGACAGCCGTGGCGGGGCAGTACAACACCAGCACCGGCATCTCGAACTTCCAGCAGCGGGCCACCGTCGATACGCCCACCTACCGGCTCACCGGCGACTCGCTCTATTACGATAACGTGGCCAAACTGGGCATTGCCAATGGTAACGTAATTATGGTGGCCAAAGACAAGAAAGCTATCATCACCGGCGACCATGTCCGGTACAATGGCAAAGCGGGTGTGTCGCGCGTAACGGGCCATTCAGTAGCGAGGAGCCTGGCCAGCGAAGCCACCAATGATACGCTCTACCTGCGGGCCGATACGCTGTTTTCGTACGATGATACGCTGAATAACACCCGGCGGCTGGTGGCGCAGAAAAACGCGATGATCTTCAAATCTGACCTCCAAAGCAAGTGCGATTCGCTCATCTACGACTCTGCCGACTCGACTATTTATTTCTATAAAAAACCCATTGTCTGGAGCCAGAACAAATACCAGATGGAGGCCGATACCATTCGGGCATTGATGAAGAACAACCGCATCAACACGCTGTTCATGAAGACCAAATCATTCGTGGTCTCGGTGGATACGCTCAAGAATTTCAACCAGATAAAAGGGCGGGTTATTACGGCCTACTTTAAAACCAGAATCATACCCGCCGTAACTGACACGGCGCAGTCAGCCCAACGGCAACCGGCATCAGTCAGTAAGTTCGCCAAAACCGTGGCCAATCGAACGGGCGAACCGGCTTCGGCAACGAAACCACCAGGGCAGCGCGTACTGGCAAAAACTACGCCAACCACATCGGCTACTGCTCCGGCGCGGGAGCAAACGTCGATTGACCGGGTCATTGTGGAAGGCAACGGACAAACCCTGTATTATGCCGTCGATGAAAAGAACCAGATGATTGGCCTGAACCACGTTGAGTGTAGCCGCATGAATATCGAGTTCGCCAATAATAAGCTTGGGCAGATTCGCTTTTACGGTCAGCCCGATGCCAAACTTATTCCGCCAAAAGAGATTACTGACGACGACAAAGAACTGGCCGGATTTCGATGGCGGGAAGCTGAAAAACCGACCAAGGCCCAGGTTTTGTGGCAGGAATTACCAGTAGCTGAGCAACCGGCAGCTAAAAAGCCGCTGAAAACCAGTTCGTCCGTTAAACCTTTGCCTAAAAAAGGCGTTCAAAGAGGTATAAAATGAAATTTTAACAATTTTTTAAGTCTGTGCCCGTTGCTAATCAATTTTTCTGGCCCTACGTTTGTGGGTCGCACTGTGGTAACTGAATTGGATTTCGATGAAACAAACTATACGTATTGGTGTATTGTCGGGCTTGCTGATGGCAACGATCCCTCTCTGGGCGCAGGTCGCTCCGAGGGATTCGGACGCCCCGAGAGGCAGCCGACTTGAAATCGGCCGCACACCGACTGAAGTGAAAACGGTTACCAAACCCGTGTTATCACGCCGGTTTTTGCCCGTACAAAACCCGGCGGGGAGTGGTCTTGACCGATCGGTAAATTATCAGAAGAATACGCCTATCAACGCGCATTACCGGTCGTTGTTGCTGGGAAAAGCTGCCGACAAATCCGTGACAGCCCGACCGGCTTCGGCGGAGGTCATACCGGCCTTGTCTGCTGATGGTCGGCCCGCAGTTACTCCCGAAGGTAAAGCCGACGATTTTCTGTTCTCGAACGATAAGATTACCGTATCAAACGCTTACCCGAACCCGGCTGACGAATCGACCGAAATAGACTATCAGTTTACGTCGCCCGGCGATGCCCGTCTGACTATGTTGAGCGTACTGGGGACGCCCGTTGGTGAGTTTACATTAGAGCAGGGCGACCGTAAACTGCGTATTAATACCCGTACTCTGTCTACCGGCTATTATCTGTATCAGTTATCGGTAGATGGTCGGAAAGTGGCTACCAAGCGGTTGCTGGTTCGGCATCAGTAAGTATGGCTTAACACAATTTAACACAGAACCAGATCAACTGGTTTGATTCATACGGCACTATCTGGGTTACCTCGTCGTTTAGACGGAGTAGCCCTTTCTTTTTTTCGTATCTTTGCGGTTCGTATGCAACAAGGTCATTTGGTTAAGATTTTTCTGGCAGCGTTGATGGTAGTTGTGCTGAGTTCCTGCAATTCGTTTTCGAAGTTGCAGAAAAGCGGCACTGACACCGAGAAATACAAAGCTGCCGTTGAGTACTATAAAAAAAGCGACTGGTATCGGGCTGGCGTGCTGTTTGAAGAACTGATTCCGGTGCTGAAAGGTAGCACAGAGTCGGAGATGGCGCAGTTTTACTACGCCTACACGCAGTACCATCAGCAGCAGTACTTACTGAGTGCCACACTGTTCAAGAAATTTTACGAGACGTTTGCCCGGTCTGACTATGCACAGGAAGCTACGTATATGTACGCCTTCTCGCTTTACAAAGACACCCCCCAGTTCAATCTCGACCAGTCCAATACGCTTACGGCAACATCCGCATTGCAGGATTTTGTCAACACGTATCCTGACAGCAAATACGCCGATGATTGTACCCGGATGATTCTGGAACTGCGGCAGAAACTGGAACGTAAAGCCTATGAGAAAGCCAAGCTATACTACAAAACGAGCGGCTTTAATATTGCTTCTTATAAATCGGCGGTTATCTCCATCAATAACTTTCAAAAGGATTTCCCCGATTCGCCTTACAATGAGGAGCTGGCTTTTCTGAAAGTCGACGCGGAATTTAGCTTAGCCGAAAACAGCCTGGACACCAAGCAGAAAGAGCGTTATCAGGAAGCTATGAATTACCATCAACAATTCATTGACAAGTATCCGAAGAGTAAATTCGTGAAGCAGTCTGAGAAGATGTACGCTACCAGTCAGGAGAAGATTGACGTGATTACAAAGCGCGAAGAGGAAATCGCGAGGGAGAAGGAAAAACTTAAAAAACCAGACGCCAACCGCCCCGCAAAGGTCACGGCAGCAAACTAAATTATGGCAAGTAACCAGTCTATCATCACCCGCAACGGCGCGCAACTTGCGGCCCCAACGGGCAACATCTACGAGTCTGTTTCCATTATCTCGAAGCGCGCCCGTCAGATTTCGGTCAAGAACAAAGAAGAACTGAGCAATAAACTTTCGGAGTTTGTTTCGGCAGTCGATAACCTCGAAGAGGTATTCGAGAATCGCGAGCAAATCGAGATCTCGAAGTTCTACGAGCGGATGCCTAAGCCAACGTCTATTGCCACGGATGAATTTCTGGAAGGCAAAGTCTACTGGCGCATGAACGAAGAGGCCGAAGCTGAAGCCACCAAATAGGGTTTGGTTTCTATCACGCATCAAAACCGCACTGCATTTTTGCCGTGCGGTTTTTTGGTTTGGTCAATCACCAGCATAACAGAAAATGAGCATGACGGGAAAACGAATTTTACTAGGCGTGTCAGGCAGTATATCAGCCTACAAGTCAGCCCTGCTGGTGCGGTTGCTGGTGAAAGCTGGTGCCGAGGTACAGGTGGTCATGACGGAGTCGGCCAAAACGTTCATTACGCCCCTCACGCTGGCCACCCTGTCCAAACGCCCCGCCTTCTCAACATATACGTCAGAAGACGGGCAGTGGAACAACCACGTTGAGCTGGGGCTATGGGCCGACGCGCTGGTGATTGCCCCGGCGTCGGCACGGACGCTGGCCCGCTGCGCCCACGCCCTGTGCGACGACCTGCTGTCGGCGGTATATTTGTCGGCGAAGTGTCCGGTATTCTTCGCCCCGGCCATGGACATGGACATGTATCTGCACCCCGCCACCCTCGATAACCTGCGCCGACTTGAATCGTTCGGCAATCACATCATCCGGGCCGAACACGGCGAACTGGCCAGCGGTCTGGTAGGCGAGGGCCGCTTGGCCGAACCCGAAACGATTGTGGACAGGCTGGGGAATTTCTTTAAGGAGCAGGAAACGAGAGACGAAACGCATTCTTCCTTAGCCAATAAACGCATTCTGATTACTGCCGGGCCAACGCAGGAAGCGATTGACCCGGTACGGTATATTAGCAACCACTCGACCGGAAAAATGGGATACGCTCTGGCCAATGCCTTTGCCCGCGCCGACGCTGCCGTTACGCTCGTGAGTGGTCCCACGGCCCTGCCTCTGCCCCACCCCGCCGTTCGGCGCATCGACGTACGGTCGGCAGAGCAGATGTTTGTGGCCACCCAGGCCGAATTTGCCAATGCCGACGTAACGATACTAAGCGCGGCTGTCGCTGATTACACCCCCGCACACCCCGCCGACCGGAAAATCAAGAAAAAGGAAGCTCAGTTTCAGATTGACCTCATCAAAACCGTCGATATTGCCGCTACACTGGGGCAGCAGAAGCAGCCTGGACAGTGGATGATGGGGTTCGCACTGGAAACCGATAATGAACTGGATAATGCCCGTAAAAAACTCATCAGCAAGAATTTAGACTGGATTGTACTCAACTCGCTGCGCGATACCGGAGCTGGCTTTGGACACGATACCAATAAAATTGCCGTTATTGACAAAGCCGGTCTGACACTCGACTTCGACTTAAAATCAAAAGCCGATGTGGCCCGGGATTTGCTCGGTTTAGTAGCCAAAGCACTGGCCAACTCATGAAAGAATTCGCTCTCCTCTTCTTCGCCTGTTCCTGCCTGACTCTATCGGTCCGGGGGCAGGAACTGAACTGCCGCGTCACGATTAATTCCGACCAGTTGTTTGCCGCCCAGAAAACCGATTTCTCATACGTGAGTCAGTTGCAGGGCATCATTACGGAATTCATGAACAACCGACGCTGGACCAACGATCAGTTTACGACCACCGAACGTATCAACTGCTCGATGAACATTAACCTCATCAAATCCCTGACGCAGGGCGTTTTTGAGGCCACTGCACAGATTACCGTGACCCGACCCGTTTATGGCACCAACTACGAAACCACGACCTTCAGCTACGTAGACCGGGCATTCAATTTTGTGTACCTGCCCACGACACCCGTCTTTTTCCGCGATAACCAGTTTTCTGACGACCTGACGTCGTTGCTTGGCTACTATGCCAACGTGATTCTGGCGGTTGATTACGATACGTTTCGGAAACAGGGTGGCAACCAGTTTATTCAGCGGGCCTACACCATTACGAACCTGGCGCAGCAGGGGTCGCCCAACGGAGCGTGGCAAAACGGGGGCGACCGGCGTAACCGCTACTGGCTCATCGAGAACCTGCAAAATCAGCAACTTCTGCCCTTTCGCGATGGATTTTACACGTATCACCGGCTGGGTCTTGACGTCATGGCGGGCAACCCGGTACAGGTGCGCAAACAAACGCTCGATTTTCTGAGTCAAATCCGTAAGATTGGCCTGCAACTTCCCAACTCCGTACTGATCAACTCGTTTTTCGACGCCAAATCGGAGGAGTTGTACAACATCTTGTATGAAGGAACACCCACCGAACGTAAACAAAGTTTTGAGGTGTTATCCTATCTGGACCCCGCCAAAACCGAGGTGTATCGCAAGCTGCTGTATAATTGACGGGGACTGGTAAGCAATGTGAATCTGTCTACCCTGATTCCTGTTTATTAAGTACCGATAACTGCCTTTCTCATTTCCATGCTGTCGCATTTACTGATAAAAAACTACGCTCTCATCGACGAACTCGAACTTTCGCCCGACCGTGAACTGAACATCATCACGGGTGAAACGGGTGCGGGCAAGTCGATTATGCTGGGGGCCATTGGTCTACTACTCGGCAACCGGGCCGACACGCGGGCGTTGTACAATCCCGAAAAAAAGTGCGTTATCGAAGGTACCTATGCCGTGTCGGGCTACGCCATAGAGCGAATTTTTGAGGATGAAGCCTTAGATTTTTCGGATACCTGCATTGTCCGGCGCGAAATCAGCGTCAGCGGCAAGTCTCGGGCGTTTGTGAACGACACGCCCGTTAATCTGGAAACGCTCCGGCTGGTTACGAGCCAACTAATGGACATCCACTCGCAGCACGATTCGGTGTTGCTCGGTTCCAATGATTATCAGCTGGAAATTGTAGATACCTACGCTCAGGATGATCACCTCCTCCGCGCCTACCGCACCGATTATCAGGTCTATCGGGAGAAAAAAATAGCGTATACCCAACTCCAGGACGAAGCGAAAGCGATGCGGAAGGAGTTCGATTACAACAATTTTCTGTTCGGGGAACTGACCAAAGCGCAGTTGCAGCCCGGCGAACAGGAAACGCTGGAACAGGAATTGAACGTGCTGGAAAACGCCGAAGAAATAAAGGCAAAACTTCAGCTGGCGTACGAATATCTGGACAACCCGGAACAGTCGGTTATCGACTTTCTGAAAGGTACCATCGGCAACCTGACGGCCATCAGCCGGCTTGCCGACCATTACGAACCGTTATTGCAGCGCGCCCAGAGTACGCTGATTGAACTCCGCGACCTGGCCGACGAGATCAGTACCGAACAGGACCGGGTTGATTTGGACGACAGCCGGGTTGGGACCATCCGCGAACGGCTCAGCCTGATTTACCAACTTCAGTCCAAACACCAGCTCGCCGACGTAGCCGGACTACTTGCGCTCCGCGACGAACTTGGCAAAAAGGTCAGCAAAGTCCTGAATATGGATGATGCGCTGACCGATGCCAAAGGCCGGACCGAAACCGCCCGCGCTCAGTTGAACCACAGTGCCAACGTCCTCTCAGACGCCCGGAAAGCAGTTTTGCAACCGATAGAAACCGAAATTGGCAGCTTGCTCTGTGACCTCGGTATGCCGAACGCTTCGCTTAACATCAAAGCCGAAACCGGCAAGCCCGGCCCCGTGGGTGTTGATACCATTTCATTTCTGTTTTCGGCCAACAAAGGCGTAAAGCCACAGCAGTTGAAGAACGTAGCGTCGGGCGGTGAGTTTTCGCGACTTATGATGGCCATTAAGTATATTCTGGCCAGTAAACGCTCCTTGCCGACCATCATTTTCGATGAGATTGACACCGGCGTATCGGGCGAGATTGCGATCAAAATGGGCGATATGATGCGAGACATGGCGCACAACCACCAGATTATTGCTATTACGCACCTGCACCAGATTGCGGGCAAAGGCTCGGCTCATTACTTCGTTTATAAAGACAACACAGCCGCCAAGACCGTCAGCCGGATTCGCAAGCTCAGCAATACCGAGCGGGTAGACGAGATTGCGCAGATGATTGGCGGCAAAAACCCATCGGCCAGCGCCGTTAAGAATGCCCGCGAATTGCTGAAGCAACGCAGTTCGGCTACATCAAAGTAAGTACTTGGACATAATTATATAGAAATACGAATGGGTAGTATCTTCGCGCCATGAAGCCTAAACGCTACGTCCGCTTAGAAGCCCCCGAAATCATTACCCTCCAGGAAGGGTATAAAAATGTGGCTCATCACCAGT
>JACMPG010000264.1 GCA_014377625.1 Spirosoma sp. | reverse complement strand
GGTCTTGAAGGTTGCGTCGTGGACGCGCCGAGTTGACTTGGTCATTTTTGGACATTTTGTAGGTCGAAACTAATTGATTCAAGTTAGCCTACCTGTCCAAGTTTTGGGGAGCATTATACATCCAGCCGGAGCAATCTATGCCAACGCCCGCGGCCCTACCCACGCCCAGTACCAGTAATGCTGAAGGCGCAGCCCGGCCCCGGCTGGCGACACCCGCACCCAAACCAGCCAACAAAAACAGGCTTGACAACAGATTGAAAATCGGGCTAATTGCGCTGCTCGTTGCACTGGTCCTGCCGGTGGGATATATCCTTTTGCATCGGTCCGACACCGGCCCAATGCCAGAACCGGTTCGTATACTAACTCCTGATGCGGACCGTAGCAAAGTCACTGCGCCGGTTGGCCTGTCGGGCAAAGTAATTTCCAGCCATGATGCAGCGTCGGTTCGGGAGCACGGGCGGTTGCTGGCGCGTCTGGACGAGATTCCGGCGAAGAATCAGGCCGCCGTTTTTGCCGCAGCCCGCGCATCGTTCACGACCCACCGGCAGACCGCCGACCAGCTCACGCTTGATTCGCTCTACGTCCTGTGTTCTACCCGGGGGGCCAAAGCAGTTGTGGCATTTACCAATACCAAAAGTGCCCGGTATCAGCAACGGGCCATCGACTGGTACCAGACTGCCTACGCGCTGAAGCCCTACCCGGCCCTGAAAAATCGCATCTCCCGCCTGCAAAAGACGCTGGTGTCTGCCCCCGGCCCGTCTGAACGAGTTAACAAACCCCGATCAACTGCTGTCCCCGCCAGGGCCAAACAGCCCCGCAAACCAGCCAGAAAAACCAGTGCTACGTTCGTACCCGATTCCGAAGTAAACCCCTGATCAATGTCCAGAACTCTTCTTTCCACCACCATCCTGATCTGTTCCGTTTTTTTTGCCTGCTCGCGAAATACAACGGCGGTGAAACGCTCGTCTCAGGCTCTTCAGGCGTCACTTCAGGCGCAGGAAAATAGCCTGAAACTGCTCGATAAAATGAGCGAACAGTCGGCCAGGGCCTCCGCCGACGGGCGGGTTGTGGCCTCTGCCGACAGCAGCGTTCAGGCTTACGTAGTTAGTCAGCAAACCACCATCAACACCCAGCGGCAGGAACTTCGGCAGGCCATTACCGACGTAGATGCGTACTCGGCGGGTAAGAGCAAAAAACGCGAACGCGATGTACTCAATGCGGCCAACACCACCGTAATGAAATCGGCGGAGACGCTGCGAATTTTAGACAAAAAGACCGAGGTTATCGTTGAATTTCTAAACAGCGAAACATTCAGCAAGTCCGAAATTAAAACCCTGTTTCGACCCGGCGATTTCACACTAAACGCCAGCCAGACCAAAGAAGGTCTCAAACGCTTCCGGCCCATTGTTGAGAAACTGTTTATCTTTTCAGAAAAGTATCGGCAGGCGGCCAACAAACTGCGGGGCGAGATCATCGTTACCGGCTACTCCGACGCAACGCCCGTTGAACCCGGCAGCAGTCTGTATCTGGACCTAACCCGGCGGCTACAGCGCGACGACCGGGTTTCGGAACCTACCAGCAGTGACCTGAACAAAAAACTCTCTGAACTCCGGGCCGGGACGATCCGGGGCTTACTCGAAACGATTATCAAAACCCGAACCCGCGACGGTGGCGAGCCAATGGACATCCAGATCTCGGTACTGGGCCGTGGCGAAGAACTCCCACGCGGCACGGCGGCATCAGTGCCACTCAACGATCCCAATCGGCGCGTTGTTACGTTTTACTGGGTCGTGCTACCCGAATTCTGACGGATATCGCCAATATACTTACAGCTTCAGCAACCTGCTTTCCAGCGCGTTTGCACCGGTCTGAAGTTGCAGCGTGTAGACTCCGGCGGCCCACAACCCGGCCTGTATTGTTTCGGTTTGCATTGCGCCCGTGGCCGTTCGTTCTACCTGCCAAATCACACTACCCGTAATTGACACCACCTTTAGCACTACCGCAGTTCGGCTGGTTGCCCGCCAGTCAACCCGGACATCAGCACCAACAGGATTGGGATAAGCCATCAGCGATGCGTCGGGTAGACCGGGGTCAACGGCGGTTACGACGGGACGGTTAATGATTCGTATCTCGTAGTTATTGGACGGTGCGCCCGTGCCGCATTCGTTGCTGAGGGCTTTTAGGGCGTAGGTTCGGGTTACGGTGGTTGGCGGCACCCATACCACCAGCGGGTTTGTCAGGTTGTTGGTAATCGCTTTATCATTCCAGAGCGTCAGGTTCCACGGTCCTTCGCCCCCCAGCTGAATACGGATGGCCGTGCTGTCGAAGAAATAAACCTCATCATCGCCGTAGAGCCGGGCGGTGGCTTTGGCCAGTATGCGTGACGTTTGGGGCGTAGCCGGACCCTCGCAGCCGTTGCCATCGGTCTGGGTCACGAACCAGCTTTTGGTAGCAGCCGCGCCGGTCGATACCGTTACCGACGACTGCGGGTTTTTGCGCTGCTCATTGTCGTACCAGGTCAGTTTGTAGCCGGTCAGAGCCGTGGCCGACAGTGTGAACGCGGCATCATTGATACAGGCAATTTGAAGCGGCTTGACCACGGGTGCTGCGGGCAGGGGCCGAACCGTAAATGTAATGGTACTGGCCGGACTCACGCAGGTACCCAGCCGCTGCACTACCGTGTAAGAGTACGTAGCGGCTGCGCTGGTGGGCGGCACCGGGGCCACCTCGGGCGAGGTTAGCCCGCCCCCACTGCTGGCTGTCCAGAACAGGGCATCGCCCCCGGCGGTGAGAGCCACGGGCGGGGTATTCAGGCAAACCGTCTGACTGGCGTTGACACTGGGAGGGCCAGGCGAGTCGGCCACAACGACCGATACTGCCTGACGAAGACTCTCGCAGGAGGTACTTTCCTGGGTCTGGCTTACGTAATAACTGGTTCGGATTGCGATGCTGGTACCAATGATGGGCGCATCGGGCGAGGCCGTACCGCCCGTTTCACTCTGGCCGTACCAGTTCAGCTTGTGGCCAGGCAGTGCCGTTGCCGAAACCGGGGCCGTCTCTTTAAGCCGACAAAGCAGCAGGGGCGTAGCTACGGGCTTTACCGGGGCGGGGTTGATGATCTGCGAAACAATTGTGCGGGGACTGGCACAGCCATCGACGGTTTGGGTAACGGCTACGGTAAATGTGCCGGGAGGTATCGCAACGGCAGTGGGTGGCTGACTAACCCCACCCGGCTGGCCGACAAAGAGCCAGAGCAGGTTTTTTCCACTGGCTGTAAACGGCCCTACCGGCTGCGTTTGCCCCGTTATACGTTCACAAACAGGCCCTGGATTGGGGGCTGCGGGAGCCGCCGGTATTGAAAAAACCGTCACAATAAGTTCAGCACGCGGGCCTTCGCAACTACCCACTGTCTGGGTTACAAAGTAGCTCTTACTGCCCGTTGCCGATGTAACGGGTGTTGGTTCGGGCTGGCTGGTAGCAGTGGTGGCATCGGTGTACCATGTCAGCGGCCCATCGGCAGTTACGTTGGCCGACAAGGAACTGGGAGCCAGTCCCTGACACAGTCCCAACGTCCTGACGGCAGGTTTACCAGGGGCCGATAATACCCGAACCACCAGGCCATTACGCTCACTTTCGCAGGTGCCGTCGGTTTGGCTCACTTCGTAAGTAAGCGTCTGGGCCTGGGCTGTTGGGGGTTTGGGCGCTTCGCTGAGCCTGGTTCCGTCTTTATACCAGATCAGGGTTTGGGCAGTTAGTAAGGCCGTTAGCGGCACAGCCGTTTGGTCAACGCAGTATGTTTTGGCATCGGTAACTGGTTTGGCGGGCGAGGGCCGGAAAGTCTGGTTTATGGTGGCTTTTGGGCCTTCGCAACCGTCTGCCGTCTGGCTCACCTGATACGTTTGCGTGGCGGTGTTACCGAGGTTGGGCGTGGGCGCATCGGTACCAATGAGACTACCATCGGCACGGTACCATTTCAGGCCGTTTCCGCTGGCAACCAGCTTTTGCGAAGGTCCAAACTGGCAGATGGCATTGGGCGTAGTAACGCCCGGCGCGGCAGGCAGCGGTTTCACGCGGACGGTAACGGTTGACTGATCGGAGCGGCAGCCGTTGGTATCCTGCGAGAGTTTATACGTTTGCGTACCGGGCGCACTTGTTGCGGGTGTGGGTGCCTGACCATTGCCACCGTCCCAGATGGGGTTCTGGGCGTTGGTAGTTAATTGCTGCGCCGGTTCGTTCTGGCAGACTTCGCGCGTGGCATCGCCGGGGAGGCTTGACTTTGGCTTTACGACGACCTCAACTCTTACCCGCTCACTTTCGCAACCGTTGGTATTCTGCGAAACAAAATAGGTGTACAGACCCGGAATATGGGTAAACTGTGCCGGTGCGCCCGCTATTGATTTACCGACGTTGTCGAACCAATGGATTTCACCAGAACCCGATGCCTGTAACTTGACTTCGGGACTTCCCTGACATACGGGCGCGGGCGAGCTGGCTGAGGGCAAAACGGCCCGGCTTACGGTAAAACTCCCCCCCACAGAGCCGGTCACGTCGGGGTTTCCATTTTTGAAGACGACCCTGACCTTATAGGTACCATTACCCAGATCGCCCGGCACATCGGCAGTAAAGGTTGTTCCACCACCGGAACGATTGTCCCCGAATCCCCCGCCCGTTGGCAAATCACGGAGTAAGTTTCCGTTATTATCCAGTAGTTGAACAACAAAAGCAGTCCCTCCCTTGCCTTGTTCCCGGAATATTCCTACTCCATTGGTAGTCATGGGGATTTTAATCGTGGCTCCGCCACACAACGCCTTCTTGTCTGGATCGCCCGTTGTAATTGTCATCTGTTTAACATTGATGTTGACCGAGCCCGAAACCGTACCGTCACAGTAGGTATTCTTGAAGTTAGAGACACTGTACGACAGGTAGGGTCCGCTGGAGACTGGATTTGGGAAAAAGAATCCCTCCTTATCTGATGTACCGCCTGAATTCGGAAAAGGAATCGTTGCTCCCGATTCAGGATCAAAATATTTCATTAACCACGGGCTATCGGAGTTGACGGCAAATCCAATTGGGGCGGCCCCCCCTTTGAATACCTCGCCATCGAAGCGAATACCAAGGGCTGTATTCAAGATGGCCATCGTTGGTTTGGCGTGAATGGTAAACTCATTGCTGGTACCAGATCCACCACCCGTACCATTTATCCGAATCCGGTATTTTCCCGACAACCCACCCGGTAACTGCACAGTTAACGGAGATGACGAACCCGAAGTGGTGATGCCGCTCATGGCGTTTCCGTTAGCGTCGAGCAGTTGAACGATCAAGCTGCCAACAGAACCATTGGTAGAATAGGGTACTGATAGCGCCCCCCCCTGGCAAACGTCGGCACTTACGTTACCAATCGTGATGGTAGCGTTTGCCTTGATCGTAAAAGGGCCGCTGGCACTCCCCAACACATTAACTTTTAAACCCCTTGTTACCACCCGAACCTTGTACGTGCCGGGTGCCAGATCGGCGGGCAGGTTTGCCGTGATATAGCGCGGGTAGCCTTTGCTGTAGCCGAACCCTTCGCGGCTGGTATAATTTCCACCCATATCGTTCGGGTTATCCAGATCGCGCAGGTAGTTACCATTGGCATCCAGTAACTGTACGCCAAACTTATTGACGGCCAGATCAATTGGATACGTACCGGAGCCTGTCTCGTAGTTCGTTGTGATTTGCCCGCCCGGTACAGGCGACTGCCCCCCCAAGAACGTATTGCCAATGACCAGTGGCTTGGCTGTTATACTAACCGAACCAGTAATGTTATTGGGCGAACCTCCAAATTTCAGTATCTTACTTCCATCAACCACGTAATTACCCGTCGGACGAATACTGAAGAATCCATCCTGCTTCACTTCTATGTCTTTATTCTCGCCCGGTGAGTTTACGACGAAATACCGGATACCGCTGCCGCCAAACGTTGCGTAAATAGAAGCGTCGCCATACTGACTACCCGAATAAAATACGAATCCATCAAAGCTGGTCCCATCAGGGGCCGTGTTCGATAATTTCAGCGTTAAGTTCGTCTGCGCCTGCACCGCCGAGGTACCTGCCAGCGCAAGTAGAGTGGCAAGCAGAAAATGATTGATTCGTTTCATGATTGATGTGGATTGGATGGTTCATTGGGTAATCAGGGAGTTACTTCGCCGGTTTCGGCTTTATTTTCCCGGCTTTGCTGAGCGATTTGATGCCGTTTACTACGGCCAGTATGCTGATGCCCCCACCGGCGTAAACCCCATATATGCCCGGTCTGCCGTAGGTTGTGATGGACATGGGCGAGAGCGGGCCACCAGTAGGCTGCCGGGCCAGGTCGTGCCAGGCGTTGTATTCGGCGTTGAGTTTATCGACCCGCGCGGTATAGACGTCGTAGTCTTTTTTGATACCTGAGTAACCCACGTAACTACCAGCCAGTCCAGCCAAACCGGCCACTACCTGAATAGCTCCGAGGGTGCGTAGCCGAGCTTTCTGCTTCTTCGCATCGGCGGTCAGGGTCGTGGTCAGGTCGGGCTTTACGGGGGGCTTCTTTTCGTAAACCGGTATGGCAGGTTTCGCGGGCGTTGATTCGGTTTTGTTGACTTTTAGGGGTAGAGATAGGGCGGCCAACGCCCGGCCCGTGTCGGGTTTGGGCAGCGAAACGGGCGTCTTTACGGGGGGTGTAGCGGGGGTATTTATCAGTTTGACAGGCGTGGTGGGTGCCTTTTCATAAACCGGCTTCGGCGTCAGTTTAATAACGGGTTTCTCCGCTACGGCTACGGCCCGCTTGGCAGTATCGGGTCGGGCCGCGTTCGGCAGAGAAGGTTTCGGGGCGGGTGAGGGCACAACCATTTTGTCGGCGACTGGCTTCGGCTGTGGTTCGGACGATTTCCGGGCGACGGCTGCAATCCGGGTGGTATCGGCCAGTACGGTTGCCGGTTTGGGCTGTGCCGGTTTGGGCGTGTCAGCTACTTCCTGGGGCGGATTTTGCGGAGTTATTTTAACGGGATCACTGGCAGGGCGCGACGCCGAAACAATTGGCACAAGCCGCACGTATCCCTGATACTCAAGTCCTTTTCGAAACAGAAACTGATTGCTGTTATCCCGAAACTCAATGGAGTTCCGGTCATCGTAAAAATAAGCCTCGTTACGTCGCTCATAGAACCCCACCGGCACATCAACGCTGCCTGACTGCACCACCTGGAGCCAGTACTTATTAAATTTCAACGTAACCGTCGTGCCATTGTCCGGTTGCCGAAACGGCACTTCAGGACTATTGATGCTCAGGTTGTTGGGAATGGCTGAGCGGCCATTATCGGCAGCCGGTGCTTTGGTCTGGGCAAGCATCTTATTTTCCTCGCCGGGGAGGATAAACCCTAGCCGCACAACCCGAACCTGCCAGTCGTTGCCCGCCCGCTCGGCCCGCATCTCCATAACGCGTTCTATGGTCTGGTAGGGCTGTTGAATGGTTCTGTGCCTGCCTTTAAAGTTCGATCTGAAAAATAGCTTTACGAATACCTGTTTCCCATTTTGTACGGGGGGTCTAATTTGCAGGGGCGTAAAAATGATGGTGTTGGTAGTCGTAACCTTGGCGTATCCTAAGTCGAATATTTTCAGATATTCGTCTATGTTCGGCTGGGCAGCACTACCCGCTTTGGTGAAGTTAGGGTTCACGTCATCATCAACCAGCACCAGATCGTCTCTGAATATCTGAGATTCGCCCGGCAGATAAGCCTTTGAGATCAGTTCTTTTCTATCAAATTCAGTGTTATCCCGGTCGCTCAGTTCGTTCAATAGCTGATTAAACAGCTCCAGGCGCTTCCGGGCCGCTATATTTATCAGCCTGATATCACGTTCGTTCAGCTCCGCAGCCTGAACGGACGGGGCCGACTGCGCCACGGCTACTGATGCGCCGGCCATGATCAGCACGCCCAATATCAAGATAGAAAGTCTGGACCTTTTCATGGGCGTATCAGTTGCAGTTGGTGTAGTAAAACCGCGCTCTGGCTCCATCGGTCCGGGAATAACCCAGCGAATACCCATCGGCATTATACTGATGCGTGTATCGCAGTATCCGTTCCGGGGTCAGGGTTTCAGTGGCCCCCTTTGCGTACTGTTTGATACCGATAGTCTGGTAGTTATTGATCTGTACGAGCCCACCAATTTCGTCCACTCCAATGCGATCGCGGCTGCTGTTGATCGGGATGCTTAGGTTTACCGGACCGCCAATATTGTCAAGACCCGGCCCCGGCTGAATCTCCGCGCCCGGCTGCGCCGTGGGAATGCGCGGAAACCCCAGAAAAAACAGGCCTGTGTTGGTGTAAAAGGATTTGGTATCGTAGGTGTACGCAATGACCTGACGGCCCGTTGACGAGATAAATTCGGTTTGAGTCAGCTTATCGCCGGTGTAGGTATAGGTTATGGCGTTTCCGGCTGCGTCGGTGCGCTGACTTATCTTTCCGCTGGCCACAGTAATGGTTTCGCCGGGAACACCCGTTACTGCCGTGAGTTTACCGCCCGTAAATACGTAGGTAATGGTACGTCCGTTCTCGCTGGCTACGTAGGTTTTCAGGTCTTCGCCCTCGTAGGTGTAGGCGTAACTGACCGCACCACCCGCAATCCGGCTAATCCGTTTGGGGGTACCGTCATACTGGTAGGCCAATTTGGCACCGTTTACGTCCTGGCTGGTAACGTATCCGCTGGTGGTATCCAGCGTATAGGCACGGGTTGTACTGCCGTCGGCACTACCCGTACGGTTACCCTTCAGATCGTATTGATACCGATACGTAGACCGGCTGGTGGTGTCGATATAATCAACCTGCGACACCCGGCAACCAAACGGGACGATTGACGTAGGGAGGGCAGGTTCCTGATGACAGCCGGACAGTATCGCCCATGTCAGCAGACCGCCTAAGGTTAGAGAAGAGATAACGGTTCGCATAACTATCGATCTGGTGTGGTCAAAAATTCGATCTGAACGCGCCGGTTCAGGGCTTTATTTTCTTCGGTATCGCTGGGGGCAATGAGCTGCTGGCTACCCATACCAGTCAATTCCATCTGCGCATCGGCTACGCCCTGTGCGAACAAAAAACTCGATACTACTTTGGCCCGGTTTTCTGAAAGGGCCTGGTTCAGCCGTTCGTCGCCTTCGCGGTCGGCATGGCCTACCAGCCGGACTTTAGTGTTGGGGTTCTGTTTGAGGTAAGCGGCTGTCTGGCGCAAAACGGTTTGGGCATCGGGCATCAACGTGTAGCTACCCTGTTCGAAATACAGCAACGGCAACGATTCAGGTCTGGGTACCACCACTACAGGCTTACTGGCAATTGCATCGGTAACCGGCATAGAATCATCGGCCCGTACTACGTTCAGACCGCTAACCAGGGTTATTTTTTGCTGATAGCGCACGGTTTGGTTACTCTCCCGCACGGTAAGCTGATACGTTTTCGGAAACACACTATTACTGACCATCACGGCGGGCTGACCTGCTACGGTTGTCAG
Organism: Spirosoma sp.; assembly: GCA_014377625.1. GTDB lineage: Bacteria > Bacteroidota > Bacteroidia > Cytophagales > Spirosomataceae > Spirosoma. The sequence continues at coordinate 13,532 of JACMPG010000264.1, read as the reverse complement.
CGGCACCAGTATACCGGTGGCTTCGTCGCGTAGGTCGGCAGAGCCTATCGGGTTGCCGAGTCGCATCGATACAATGGTCAGTTCGCGGGTGAGCCGAACGGTGTACTCTCGTTGCTGTCCGTTTGGTTCATCAATGGTCAGGTTTCCCAGATACGTCTGATAGCCAGGGGCCGACACTTCGAACGCCACAATATCTTTCTTCGGGAAGTCGATCTGAACCTGCCCGGCGGTATTGGTTGTCAGGCAGCGTTTCTGGCCATTGCTGGTAAAGACAAAACAAACCGATGCGGGTATGATCCGGGCAGAAAGGGCGTCGTTGATCGTGAACAGATTACGCTGGGGCCGGGCGGCTGTTTTGCCGGGTAAGCCTGTTGTACGGCTTTGCTCGTAGTGCGTTTGTTCGGTTTGCTGGTAGGGCCGATCCCGGTCCTGCTTGTCAACGGCCACCAGAGGAATAATCACCGTAACCGGGTCGCGGGTGGTGGGCAGGCGGGCCGTATTAAGGTGTAGTAACTGCGTGCGGTAGCCGGGACACTCGATTACCAGATTTACGGTTTCGCAGGTAACATCGACCATAAACTGACCGGTTTGGGTACTGTTGCCGATGGCCAGCCGCCCCACCTCCGTTTGGGCGTACAGCCGGGCCGACACGGGTTGCCGACTGTCATAGTCCTGCACCAGCCCGGTTAGCCGCAGGCAGGGCTGAGTTGCCCACACCACACCTGCCTGCAACAAGAAGCTGGTGGTTAGCCAAAGAAGCTGACGGGTTAGTGTTGCCATGATTACATTAGTTTTGTTCGGCAGCTACGCTCACATTTCCCAGCAGAATACGCCATTTATCAACTTCCTGCCCGTCAATGGTCGTTTGCCGGGCCTCCAGTTTGACGCGCACGTTTTTATCCGTCAGGTCTTCATAACTCACCTTTCCATTGGCACCGAAGCCTGTAAAGGTTTGCTGCCCGGCAATTGTTCCGTAGTAATTTCCGTCGGCACTTTGAGTTAAATCCTTTACAAACCGAGACTGAATCCACTCAATACGGGTATACGTATAGGGTAGCAGTTTCAGGCGGTTCAGATACTGACCAACGGGCATTTGGCGCGAACCAACCCGATTGGCCGACGTCACTTCTATGGTGGCGTCGGGCAGGAATAACTTCTTGGCCAGGCCAATCGCCTTATCCTTTTCGTCGTTACTACGCCCTTTGTCGGTAATGATGCTGATGTAGGCAACAAATTCTTCAACCCGCTGTAACGATTGCTGACGGTAATTCTCTTTCTCGTCTTCGGTCAGCGCAATAACCCGGCCTGAAGGCGTTTTTACCGACGGGACAGATGCCTCCGGGAGGGAGCCAGTTGTGGCTGGTTCGGTAAGGGCTGGGGACGGGGGACTTTTTTCGGTAGTCTGGCTAAAGGGCACAACGGGGGCAGGCGGTTCGGCAGCTTTGCCCTGGGGGGTTAAACTCGCCCGTATTTCCATTAGCAGCGGAGCCGCTTCGCCAGCCATTACGGTGAGCAGGTGTCTTCCATCCCTATACAGGATACCAATCAGTTCACCCTTGCCAATGGAGGCTACAGTACCCGCAGTCGTTTTATAGTTGACGACCTCGGCACTCTCGTAGGAAATCTGGGCCGGAATAACCGTAAGCGGCACGGCCTTGATAAGGTAATCATTGCCATCGGCACGGGGCGGGGCATTCAGAAACGTCTGGAGTTGCTGCCGGGCCTGTTCAACATTAGTCGATAGTTCGGATACGAGCAGGTAGTTACCAGTTTTGGTAAATGCCAGCAGAATTCTGGACCGGCCAAACTGATGTTCTTTCAAATCACCGTCTCGCCCAACCGTCAGAACAACTTTAGTATCGTCAATGGACGTGATTCGGGTGTTGGGCAGGGGATCGCCGTTCTCGAAATAAATGACGTCCTGCGCCGATACATTTGGTACGGCAACTTTGGTCAGCAACAGACAGGCAACGGCTACAAGCCGGGCGAGTGGGGTAATATATAGTTTCATGGTGTGGAGAATTTCGGGCAGGCTTTGGTAACGTATCGTCAGCGCATGGCCTGTACTAACTGCTTGGTAGCATTGGTCATAAAGGTTTCGAGTTCATCCTGTTCAACGGCTTCGTAGGGTCCAATTTTAAGGCGGGGAGCTATCGGCGTTAGTCGCCCCCCTCTATATTCGTAGGCGCAGCCACTGGTACAAGGGGTATAATGAAGTTTGTACGTACCTACTACTTCGTTGGTCTTCACATAAACGAGTTTAAACTCGACCGAGGCCCCCAACCGCCGAAACTCAACCGGTAGCTGAATGGCTTTCTGTTTGTTGCGTTTCGTGGTTTCGTAGCAAACGTTGGTTTTGTAGCCCACCTGCCGGTCAATATTGATCCACTCCAGAATCAGATCAGTATTGGTCAGGCCGTTCACTTTCGAGTAATCGACGCTCATGGCTTTGTCGAGGACTTCGTTGAACAGCCCCCGGTCACGTACGCTGAACCCCTGCCGAAACAGTTCTTTTTCAATAGCATTATACAGCAGATTATCGTTGTAGAATACATCATTTCCAGCGGGTTGGCGGGCGTCGCGCTGGCGTTTTTTGGACTGACCATCGGTACTTTGATCGTTGGTAACACCTTTTCGGGTTTCGGGTACACGCAGCACGATTTTGGGCGACTGGTTCACGAGCATGACCTGCGTCAGCGATTCGGACGAGTGCATCTCGGTGGGCCGCTGGGTATATCGGATCGTGACCTGTCGGGCGCAACTGGCGGTGGCCAGCAGAATGAAAATAAGCAAAAACGGGCGCATCGTGGTGTGGAAGTAAAGAGGTGAATCAAGGTTTTTTGGGTAAGGACCCCGCTGACTTAGGCATTGATTTGGACGTTGAACCCGACTTGGCCGGGGGCATACTCACCATAATCTCCTTTTTGGGCGGAGCCATAGTTTTTGGTTTGGCCACCCGGCGGGGTGTATACGTCCGGGTTGGGGCTACTACTTCGGGTTCTGGCTCAGGAATAGGGGCAGACTTCATTTCTACGGCGGGGGGTTCAGGCGCAGGGGCGGGTTTTCCGGCTTCAATAAGTTGCTGGCGCAACCGGGCCAGTACAGGAGCTGCCTGGCCCGGCGGGTTCAACATCAGGTACCGCCCGTCCTTATAGAGAATGGCCGAAAGAGCATTCTTTTTGACTGAAGCCGCCGTATTGTCAGACGTAGCATATGCAATTACATCGCTGTTTTCCAGTGAGATACGAGTCGGGATGACCGCTGGTGGGTCGGTACGGATCAGGTAATCGTTACCATCGGTGCGGAGCGGAGCGGCCAGAAATTCGTTCAACTGCCGCTTGGCCTCCACCGGATCAGCCGACAGTTCAGACATGACCAGATAATTTCCCGCTTTGGTAAATGCCATCAGCACTTTGGTGCGGGCGTAGGGATAGATCTTCGTCTTCCCTTTTACGTTAGCCGTAACCACAACCTTATCGGCTGTTATATCGGTGATTCGGGCGTCTGGAACGGCTTCATCGTTTTTCACGAAGAAGACAACGTCCTGAGCAATGGCAACCGGCTTGCCGGGCAACTGGGCAACTTTCTGGCTGCAATTAGCCAACATCAGCAGGAGAACGAGGTAGAGGAGTACGCGCATGACGGGTCTATATAAAGGTGTGGATAATAAATATTCAGGGTTTCGGTGGTTTTGATCGCTGAATCGACTTGGTTTTCTGACTACCCCGGAACACCCCGGACTCAACGCCGGGCATATCCACGATTAGCTGCTTTTTAGGCGGAGTTACCGGTTTCTGCACGGGCGGGCTGGCCGCAACAGGCGGGCGGCTGAGAACCGGATCAGGCGGGCGGCTGGGGACCGGATCGGGCGGGCGAGACACCGGGCGGCTGGGCCGACCTTCGTTACTAAGGGCCGTTTCGACCCGCTTAGCCGCATCGACCCGACGTACTACCCGCTGAAAATCGGCCAGTGACGCGTTATCGTCTTTCTCCACTTTAGTCAGGTCTTCCAGCAATCGCTGGCGGTTTTGGGGGTCAGACAGGGCCTGAATATTGCGCCGAATGTCATCGATGCGGGCCTGATTGACCAGTGCTTGCTGCTGAATGAGATCCTCGACCCGGTCAATGGCTTTGTCAATCAGCTTCTGGTCAGACGGAATAGCCAGCGGCCTGGCTTTGCGATATGCCTGGATTGCTTTACTGTATTCTTCTGCCTGTTCGTACTGTAACCCCTGCTGCACGTATTCCGGCGCTGAATTCTCCTGCGCTACGACCACAGGCGCGGTCATACAACAGCAGGTAATCAGAAAGACGTATCGGAATAACAGCATGATTACAGGGATAGAAGGTGAGCATCGGGACCAGCGGCAGCTTATTTAGCGTATTTATCAACCAGCAGTTTAAATGATTTATTCTTCCGAAAATCCTTTCGGGAGATGTCCACTAACTTATCTTTTTTTACGTCATTACTGGTCAGAACGTTAACCGAAAGAGCTTTCTCGAACCAGGTTAGGGCTTCGGTCTCGTTATCTTTTTGCAGATACGCACAGGCCATAGCGTAGGCTGCACGGGGTGCCACCGTCGGATTTTTCATACACCTGGCCAGATACGGCATGCCGGCATCGGGCTGCCCGGCATACAGGTGCGCCAGTCCCGTGTTGAGCCAGCAGTCACTCTGGCATACGTCCGTATTAGTTTGCACAAGGGGGGTTTCCAGATCGCCGAGAGCTTCTTTATATTGACCCGCCAGCAGGTAGTTGGTGCCACGCCGAAACACGGTTTGGGGATATAATCTCCGGGCTGTGTCCGCTACCATCAGCTCGCTGAACGCATCGATAGCCGCTTTATAATCGCCTTTTTTCTCCAGCGCGCTGCCTTTAGCGAAGTACAGTTCGGGCTGACCAGGCTGGCGGTCAATGGCGCGCTGATAATCGTCAATGGCACGGTCGTATTTGGCGAGTCCTTCATAGGCGGCTGCGCGGCTGGCGTAGGCGGGGGCAAAGGTTTCGTCATATTTCAGGGCCGTTGCGTAGTCGTCAACGGCCTTCTCATACTGACTCGTAGCCAGTTCGCAGGTAGCCAGCCGGTAGAACACATCGCGAAAAAAGACCGGCGTATAGTTCTTCTCGATTTTCTTCTGCACCCCTTTTATCGACATTAGGGGCGGGATAGCTTCGGTATATTTTTTCAGATTCACCAGGGCCGTAGCCTGGCCAAGCAGGGCCGCGTAATTGGCCGGATTCAACGTGGCCGACTTTTTGTAATCGGCGGCAGCAAGGTCGTATTTCATCTGCGCCATGTAGGCATCGGCCCGGCGGCTGAAGGTTGCTTCTTCGGCGGGGGCCAGGGCAATAGACGCCGTCATATCGGCGATGGTCTTATCGTAGTCGCCCCGGTTAAGGTAGGCCAGCCCCCGCTCATACAAAGCACTCGACAGTTTGGTCCGCACGGCCAGCGCGTTGGTCAGGTGTTCGATGGCCTGGTCATAGTTTTTGGCTTCATTGGCCTGTTTTCCCAACGTGTACAGACTGGTGGCAATAGAGTCGATCCGGGCCACGGGCGGGTCGGACAGTTTATTCTCCATCGCTTTCGTAAAGTCAACTCCCGCTGGTCCGTATTCTTTTTGGGCGGCATAAATCAATCCCCGAAAAAAATAGGCGTCCGGCTGCGTCGGAGCAGTTTCAATGGCCTGACCAAAATCGGCGGAGGCCAGGTCGTACTTCTGGGTTCGGAAGCGTAGCAGACCCCGATCAAAATGGTGTTTGCTTTCGATGGGATTGAGCGCAATGGCCTGGGTGAAGTCATCATCGGCACTAGTCAGGTTGCCGGTTCGTACCCGCAACTGCGCCCGCTGCGAGAAAATATCGTCGCTTTTCGGGTCGATAATCAGATAGGCCGAGTAGTCGGCTACGGCTTTGGGCAGGTTGTTGAGTTTTCGATACAGTTCGGCGCGGGCCAGAATAGCCTCTAAGTTGGCGTAATCCAGTTCGAGCGATTTGGTCAGGTCTCGCAGGGCACGGTCGTCTTTATTGAGTTTGAGGTAGCACTTGGCCCGGCCCAGGTACCAGTCGGAGTTGGTATTGTCGCGCTTGATGACCTTATCGTACTCGTCCACCAGTTTGTCGTACTGCCCCGATGCATACTGTTCGTCATACTCGGTTTTAATGGCCGATTTTTGGGTCAGTTCCTTAATTACGGCAATCAGGGCTGTGGAGTCAGGAAACTTGTCGAGAATCTTGTGATAGTAGCCAAGGGCATCGGCATACTGACGTTTTTTGCGGGCCAGATCAGCCTTTTCGCGGTAGTCGCGCAGACGTTCTCGGTCGGCAATTTTATCGGCATTTACCAGTCGATTTACGCGGTCAATCTTGGCCCTCGGCAAAATATCATCGTCCGACGGCTTTAGTTTATCGGCCTGAGCGTAGGCCAGCAGCGCGCCCTGATAGTCTTTGCCTGCTACTGCCTTGTCACCTTTGGCGAGGTAGTCACGGTACACCTTCAGGGCCATCTGCTCCTGCTCGCGTTCTTTGGCCAGTTGAGCCTGAAGCAGGGCTGCCTGTTCCTGTTGGGCCAGCAGAGCCGCGCTGTCAACGGGAGCTTCGGGTTCTACCAGCGTTACGTTATTAATGGGCGAATCGACGGTTTCGCCCGGCGCGGGAAAGCCCACCTGCATAATGGTGACAGTCCATTTTTTTCCTACCCGCTCGGCCCGCACTTCGGCCACCCGCGGTACCGCCCGAAAAGCCGCCGTTGCCCGGTTGTTTTTCCCCGAAAAAAGCTGCGTATAAAACACCTTTACGTAGGGGTACACCCGCTCCTTGACAGCTGATACTTTCACGTTGGAAAACTCGACGGATCGATCTACCGACTTTGTATAGAATAGATCAAGGTTAGCCAGATACTTATCGACTTTCAGATCAACGGGCTGATCAATGGGGCGGTCGGGCTGGAGATCGTCTTCAATGATGACATCGGTGTTGTAGAATAGCCGGTTCCGAATTGTGTCGGCGTAACTGCGGGCCACAATGGCTTTACGCTGCGACTCCTCAAGATCTTCAAAGGTCAGTACGTTGAGCAGATCGTTCAGCCCCCGCTCCACCTTGCGCTTGGCCAGCAGTTTGATCTCATCGCTGTCGCGCGAAGAAACGGGCTGGGCCAGCGCGGGCCAGGCCAGCAGCAGTCCAGGCAAAATGCGTAGTAGAGTAGATAGTTTTCGGTTCATGCGTTCCTTCGCTTAATAGAGTAGGGTTGTTAGACACAAGCAATTCATGATCGCGACGGTGTGGGTACCGTCATCATCCTATTTCGTCACCAGGCCAATGTTTCCCAGCAGTACCGCCCATTTAAGTGAAGGGCCGTCGTTACCTGATTTACGATAGGACTCCAGTTTCACCTTCACACTTTTCTCCGTTACATCGGTGTACAGCACATCTTTACCGTTTTCAGCGTAGCCCGTGAAGGTTTGCTGGCCGGTAATCATGCCGTAGTAGTCGCCATCGGCAGCCTGAGTCAGTTCACTGACATACTGCATCTCGGTCCATTCGATGGTGGTCTGCGCGTAGGGCAGCATTTTTAGATTTTTGAGGTAAGCTTCAATCTTGTATTTGCGAACACCGGGCCGTTTATTCGAGGCTACGTCGATGGTGGCGTCGGGCATGAATAGGGCTACGGCTTCTTTAATGGCTTTATCTTTCTTATCATCATCGAGGTCTTTGTCGGTGATGACATTGAGATAGGCAACAAACTCGTCAACGCGCTGCAACGCGCTGGCCCGGTATTCCTGATACTGTGCATCGCTGAGCGTTGGCTTTTCGCTGACGGCTGGACTGACGGCGGGTTCGGTAGGGGGCGTAGCTTTAGCCACCTCGGCGGGTTTCTCCGCCACCGGCTGAGGTCCCGGTTCCGGCTGAGCTACCGAAACCGTTTTAGTCTTTACGGCTGATACCTTACCCGACGAGTTTGGCTTACCAATGGGTTTAGTGGCTGGTGGTTGGGCTGGTACCGGAGCTGCTTTCCTGACCGAGAGCGGGGGTGGGGACGTCAGCAGTTTAAAGACTTCAGAGCGGGTGCTGATCAGGGCAGAAACCGCCTGATTGGGTGGGGCCACCAAACGGTGCCGTCCGTCGCGGTAGATGATGGCGGCCAGTTCGCGCTTGCTGATCGACGCAGCTACGCCCGTCGTACTTTTGTAGTTGACCAACGCGTCGCTCTCGTAACTAATACTGCCAGCAACGACCGAGGCCGGGGCAATTTTCACCAGCACGTCATAAGCCGACGATGAGTTACCTGTATTGAACTCGTCAATTTCCTGTTGCGCTTTGGCAGGATCCGCATCCAGCAGACTAACTACCAGAAAGCGGCCATCATTGGCAAAGGCGAGCAGGATATTTTCCCGGCGTAGCGAAAAGTTGGCCGGCTTACCGTTGCGATTGACCGTAATGGTCAGTTTTTCGCCCTCGGCGGCTGTCAGTTTCCCCGGCGAGCGGTTACCGTTGGCTAAGTACACAGTCTCCTGCGCCAGCAAAAGCAGCGGCAACAAGCTGAGCAGCAGGGTAATTTTGATGAATGAACGGAGTCTTTTCATAACGGTTATGGATTAGCTATTTACCAGGTTTGTCCGAGTTTTTGCAGTTCGGCCTGCGCACTGGCATCGCCCTGATTGGCCGCCAGCTTATACCACTGAATAGCTTTGGTCTGGCTCTGCTCCCCCCCTTTTCCAACGGCGTACATGGTACCTACGTAGTACTGAGCACGGGGATAATCCTGATTGGCCGCCCGCAGATACCACTTCATGGCTTCTTTATCATTGACAGCCACGCCAAGTCCTTCTTCGTACATGATGCCGAGATTGGCCCGGCTTTCGGCGTTACCCTGCTCTGCCGATGCCAAAAACCACTTCATAGCCGTGGGGTAGTCTTTCTGAACGCCCGTACCGAAGTAGTACATGGCCCCCAGATTCTTCTGGCCTTCGGCGTTGCCCTGCCGGGCCGACGCTTCAAACCAGGTTACGGCCTGGGGTAGATTTTTTTCCACACCCTGCCCAAACTGATACATGACGCCCAGCAGATTCTGCCCAAACGAATTACCCAGTTCTGCCGATTTTGTGTACCAGCTGGCGGCCTGTTTGTAATCTTTGGGCGTACCGTTCAGTCCGTTGTAATAGTCATTACCCACTTCAAAGCAGGAATCGGCGGTAGCCATAGCGGCCATCGTCTGCTCGGTAGCAACGGGAGCCGTAGAGGTCTGGTAGGCAGGTTTGGCAACCGGTACACCAGACGATGTGAACCACCAGACACCCCCGCCAATCAGTACCACCGCAGCCGCAGCATACGCCCAGACCGGTACGCCCGATTTGCGGGCAGCCCGGTTTCTGGCTGCCATGGCGGGATCGGCCACGTGCTGAAGGGTGCCATCCGGCGTGATGGGCGTCTGGGCCACAAGCGGTTCTGGCTCATCCATTGGCTCCGCTATCGGTTCAGCCGGGGCGGCAACCGGCTCAGATTCCGGCAGCGGCCTGGTCAGGGCCACTTTCCGGGATTTGGCTACCGGAGTTGCAACGGGAGACACTGGACGGGGCGGGGCGGCACTAATCATCGTGGCGTCGTCCGGGTCAGGCGCGGAGACAGGTGTAAGTGGGCTGACAACGTTAACCGGCGCATTGGCGGGTCGGGGGTTCATCAGCGCGTCGCGCAGGTCGTCGCGCATCTGGTTGCAGTGCTGGTAGCGGTCAGCCCGGTCTTTGACAGTAGCCCTGGCAATGACCGCATCGATACGCTGCAAAAACGCCTGCTCGTGGGGCTGCATGTCGGGCAGGGTTTGTAATAGCGAAGGCAGCGGCTCAAATCGAATTTGCCGTTGCACCTCCACTACAATCTCGTGCGTGGTTACGCGCGGGTAGGGCGAGCGGGCGGCCAGCATTTCCCAGAGCGTTACGCCCAGCGAATAGATGTCGCTGCGCCAGTCTACGTCGGTAGGCGAAACGATCTGTTCTGGACTCATAAACGGTACTGATCCCATCTGCATTTTGGGATCGGTGAGGGTACTCTGGAAACTGGCAATGCGTGAGATGCCAAAATCGAGAATTTTAGGGCGCATGTCGGGCTGCACAATGATATTGCTGGGCTTGATATCGCGGTGGACGATACCTCTCTCGGCGCGGTCGTTGATGGTCAGCACCACGTTATGGGCATAAGCGAAGGCGTCGAGCAGCTCAGTCATAAAACGAACCAGCACTTCTGGATGCCGGAACGCGTGCGGGTTCTGTTTGAGTAGGTCGGAGAGCGTTTGCCCTTCGATGAACTCCATGATAAATGCATCCTGCTCGTGATCGAAGCCCAGGATTTTAACAATACGCGGATCGTCGAGCATTTCCAGAATCTCGGCTTCGCGAATAAACCGACGGCGAATCATCTCGTCGTCGCGGAGGTTTTCGAGCAACTGCTTGATGGCTACTTTCCGGCGGCTTCCCCAGCTTTGTTCGCCCTCGAAGACCACGCCCATCCCTCCGGCTTTGATGCGTCGGGTTACGATGTAGTTCAGGATTTTATCACCAGCTCGCATGATGGCTTCTTGTTTCTGTGGATAGAATAAATTCAGTGAGCAACCACCGCAAAAGGCATATCGGACGAAAACCGCCCGAAAACCACTGGTGTCTGCTGATTATAGGTAGCCTGTTGTATGGTATTACGCATATAGACATACAGTTCACGCATAGTTACAGTCTGGTTATGGTCAGCATCGGCTTTACCACTAGCTCCCAGTACCAGATAATACGTGAACGCTCCGTGTTTCAACTGCGCCAGTTCCTGCGAAAACTGGTTGGCTCGTGACGACAGCATCACAATCACGTTGTTGTTCAGTGTGTGCGCGCGGGCAACGGGCGTTTTGGACAACGAAGACCGGTACATACTACCCGATTTGCAGGCGTCGGCCAGGAGTAGCTTGGTTTGCGCTTTTGACTGCCGGAAGGCCAGTTTCACGTCGTTATGCAGCACGACTACCCCTGGGACAGCATCGTAGGGAAACAGTACGCCCTGATCGCCATGACCTGAAAAGAAAAAGATAATCCGGTCATTTTTGGCGGCCCGTCGAAACAGCGTCATCGCCTTGATGATGTTGGCCCGCGTGGCCTGTTTCTCGGTCAACAGCATGATATTAGCTGCCGGTACGCTGCCCCCGGCGGGACTTTGCAACATATTGGCAAACAGACGGGCGTCATCATCGGCAAAATTCAGATCGCCCTTCCCCGGCTGACCAAGTGCGTAGTCTGAAATACCCACGATGACGGCATAAGTCTGCTGCGTGGCGGCCAAAACGGGCGTTTGAAGCAGCAACACGTAACTGAGCAGGAGCAGGCAAAAAGAATGTATCATCATGGTGTGGATTAGGTAGTCCGGATGTCCACGTCTGGGCTACTTAGTGCTACGTACTTCGTTTGGCGGTTGCTTCTTTCTTCGGTTTGGCCGGTTTGGCACTCGGTTTACCCTCCTTATCGATACGAATGGCTTTTCCGTTCAGCACAACCTCGGCCGTACCATCGTCATCGAACGGCCCGGCTTTCTCATACTGGATGAAGTTCGATACCTGCCCGTTCATGTTCAGGTAGCCCCATTTCTGGTTTTGTCGAACAGCGATCCGCTGATTACTGGGCGATTTGACTTCGTCGAGCCAGTTACCGCCCTTGCTGAGATAAAGTTTATGACCATCTACGTCTGTCAGCGTAGCTATGCCATACTGATAGTCCTCAAATCGGCTGAATGTCTTACCATCTTTACTAATGTATTTCTCCGGGCCTTTACTGGTTTCAACCCGTGCCACGCCGTTATCAAAATCCCCGATTTTAGAGTAATGCCGGGCAGTTGTCCACTGCCCATCGGCGGTACGCAGGCCCAGTAGCCCGGTATCTTTGTCCCGTACAATCTTCAGGTCATCGCCAACCGTTTTCACTACATCGTCAGTTGATTTAGCATCACTGGCGGGCAGGTCTGCCGAGGCCGTAGCGGGCGAAGGTTCCGGCGTTTCGGGCGGGTTACTTTCCGACGGTACGGTCAGGTCTTCGCCAACCTGGTCTACGGGTTCCACGGGAATGCTTTTCCGGGCGGGCGGCTGACTACTGAGGGGTAATTCCGTGGAATCATTTTTATGGTTGTACTGCTGCCAAAAATACCAGCCTCCTGCCGCGAGTGCCAAACCAATCAGCACCAGGACCACGGTCAGCCAGGGAGACGACCGCCTGGCGGGTACCGGTACCGGAGCCGCCGGGCGTACCGGATTGCGTGGAGCCAGCGGGGGCGTAGTTTTAACTTCGTACTGGGGTTGTGGCGCCGGGCGAGCGGGCGCGGCCACCGGCGCGGGTGGTTCAGGCGGGGCAGGTGACTTTACCGCATCGGGAATGGGCATGTTGATAAGCGTCACCGCATCACCATGATCGGTATCGATAGCCGAGCGTTCATAGACGGGCGCAGCCACCTGATGACGAAATTCAACTGCCCCCGTAACCTGCTCGATCTGAATTAGATAAGCCGTAAAATTATCGCGGGTATTACCTAGGCTGTAGCCGTGCAGCCGGGCCATTTTCTGCTCGTTTGTGTCGGCTCGGTCGCGCAGGGTGTTTTCGAGGAGTTCGTCACTGACCCGCTCCAGTACGCCGTCAGAACACAGGAAGAAATAATCACCGGCACGCAGGTCATTGAGTATCTGCACCGACGCCTTTACGCCTTTTTCACCCCCCTGCAAAGCCCGGGTGATGATGTTTCGCTGCGGGTGTTTCTGGGCTTCAGCAGCCGATAGCACCCCCGCTTTAACCAGTTCATTCACGTACGAATGATCGTCGGTACACCAGATAATGCTACCCTCCCGAATCTGATACACCCGACTGTCGCCGATATGAGCCACCGTAGCGCCGGCTTCGTGCAGATACAGCATAGTCATGGTCGTGGCCATGCCCGCTGCCTGCGGATTGGTAGTCAGATACTGGTTAAACTGATCCTCTACGTGGGCCACGGCCTCCTGCACGTAGGCTTCAGTCACAACCGTCACCGGATGCCGGTGAAAATACGTGTCTAATGCCGTAACAGCCAGTTTACTGGCTATTTCGCCCCGTTCGGCTCCGCCCACCCCATCGCAGACCAGAAACCACCGCTGTCGGGCCGAGGTATGTTGCGGATCGGGATAGAGGGCATCTTCGTTGTTGCCCCGGTTGCCAAGTTCAGAGTAGCCAAGTGGCCGTGCAATGCGAACGTCCATTATGATATCGGGTAGGATAGTTAAGGATTTGTCTGTCGTTTAAAGCTCACCACGGTACGTTCATAGTCCATGGCTTCCACGGCCTGAGCCGCCTGTTTTTGAGACGCCACCGAGGTGCCGGCTTTCAGTACCAGCTTGGTTTCGCCAATCTGGATCGTGTCACCATCTTCCAGAAAAAACTGATCGTACTGGCTTAGTCGTGGCTCATTACCATTCAGGTAGGTTCCGTTCAAACTATTTTTCCAGATGCCGTCAATCAATGCACCGTCTTGCAGGATATATTCCGG
>JACMPG010000263.1 GCA_014377625.1 Spirosoma sp. | reverse complement strand
TACTTTTTCTATTTCCTTTCCCGCATCGCAAAGCAATAAATCACTCGATGGGCGCGTGCTGCTCATGCTGGCCAAATCCGACAAGTCCGAACCCCGTTTTCAGGTCAGCGACGGGGTTGAAACGGCGCAGCTTTTTGGCGTAGATGTCAATGCATTGAAGCCCGGTCAGGCGGCAACGGTCGATGCCAGCGCATTTGGGTATCCCCGCCAAAGTCTGCGCGGGGTGCCGCCCGGCGAGTATTACGTACAGGCCGTGCTGCACAAATACGAGACATTTCAGGTCAAAAATGGCCCCAACGGAACCCGGCGTACCGTAAAACTGCCGATGGATAGGGGAGAAGGTCAAAACTGGCGCACGGCCCCCGGCAACTTGTACAGCAAGCCGCAGAAAATCACCATCAAGGCGGGGGCAACTCAGAATTACGCCGTTGTGATGGACCAGCAGAATCCACCCATCGAGCCGCCGAAAGACACGAAGTTTATCAAACACATCAAAATTCAGAGTCAGAAACTAACCGAATTCTGGGGCCGCCCTATGTTCCTCGGTGCCAACATTCTGATTCCGGCGGGCTTTGCCGAACATCCCGAAGCGAAGTACCCGCTCGCTATTTTTCACGGCCACTTCCCCGACGATTTCTCGGGCTTTAGCGAAACGCCCCCGCCCGCCAATATGGACACGACCGACTATATTGCCCGGTTCAATCTGTACGGCTACAATAAAATTGTGGCGCAGGAAGCATTCGATTTTTATCAGAAATGGACCAGCAAAGACTTTCCGCGTCTGCTCATTGTCGAAATCCAGCACGCCAACCCGTACTACGACGATTCTTACGCCGTGAACTCCGAAAACATCGGTCCGTACGGCGATGCCATCATGTACGAACTCTTGCCGGAGATAGAAAAGCAGTTTCGGGGCATTGGGCAGGGCTGGGCGCGGTTTACCTACGGCGGCAGCACGGGCGGCTGGGAAGCCCTGGCTGCGCAGGTGTTTTACCCCGACGAGTTCAACGGCTGCTTTGCCGCCTGCCCCGACCCCATTGCGTTCGATGCCTACACGGTGTTTAACCTCTACAAAGACAAAAACGCGTACTACGAAGAAGGCCCGTTCCGGCAAACGCCCCGCCCCGCTCACCGTAACAATCTCGGCCAGATACAGTCAACGCTCGAACAAACCAACCACCGCGAGCTGGCCCTCGGCACGCACTCGCGCTCTGGCGATCAGTTCGATATCTGGGAAGCGGTTTATTCGCCCGCTGGACCAGACGGGTATCCCAAACGCATCTGGGACAAGAAAACCGGCGTCATTGACCACAGCGTAGCGGAGTATTGGCGCGAACACTTCGATTTGATGCACATCCTGAAACGCGACTGGAAAACGCTCGGCCCCAAAGTGACCGGCAAAATTCATATCTACTGTGGCGACATGGATAACTACTACCTCAACAACGCGGTGTATTTGATGGAAGACTTCCTGAAAAACGTCAAAAATCCATCGGCCAACAGCACCGTAGCGTACGGCGATCGCTTTGAACACTGCTGGAACGGCGACCCCAACGTACCGAACTACATCAGCCGCCTGCGCTACAACACGATGTACATCGACAAGATGCTGAAGCGAATGCAGGATAACCACCCGCAGAGCGCGGACCTGACAAGCTGGCGGTACTGAACAGGCCGGTAGATATAGTCGTTGAACCTCGTCTTTAGGGTTGGTGTTCTGCACAAAACAACCCGTACTCGTTAGCCTGTTGAAGAATTAATTGTCGAATGGCCGGGGGTGGACGAAAAATCGTCTACCCCGGCGTTTAGTTATAATACGATGAAATTACCGCATACCCTGAACGGAAACCAGGTGCTTAAACGGCTCGATTCCGCGTTGCTGCATACTAAATACAAGACGCACCGGCGGTTGCAGGTATTTGCCACCAAAGGAACAGCCTGTGTGCGCTGTGGCGTTGACGGAGTTCACCTCTTGTCGTCGGTCGATCCCGGTGGCGGGCATCATGTCGATCTGTACACCGCCAACTTCGTAATGATGACCGTTGACCATATCCTGCCCAGATCCAAGGGAGGGGCTAACACTCTGGCCAACTACCAGCCTATGTGCCAGCACTGCAACGGCCAAAAAGGTAACAGGCTGGAAACGCCTGTTACCATACCAGACGGTCATCCCTGACCCGAAGAAAGTTGCTACGTTCAGTATGGACGGACGGGGAGTGTCATTCCAAACAGGAGGCTTTCTGCGGCCCCGGTCCCGAACAAGATCTGCTTCTCGAAGCGCATACCCAGTTTTTCGAGTAGTCGGATAGAGCGGTTATTGGCTGGCTTTGTGATGCCGGTAAGGCGTGTGAGGCCCAGCGTATTCTGGGCATAAGCAACCAGTGCCGATGCCGACTCGTACCCATACCCATTGCCAGTGTGTTCGGGCATAAAAGCAAAGCCGATGTCGATGTCGTCCAGTGCCGGGCGTTTGTGCAGACCGCAATGCCCAATAGGAATACAGGTTTCTTTCAGTTCAACAATATATGGCCCCAGGCCATACTGGTCGTAACTCATCAGGGCATTATCTACAATATACGTCTCAGCCTCCTCAATTGTACTTACACCCCGGTCGCCAATGAATATGAGCCACGAAGGGGTATTGAGCAACGTAAGTATGAACGGAGCGTCTGCAAGCACATACGGCCTGATACGTAGTCGTTCGGTTTCAGCTATGATGGAAGTGTACATACTTATTGAGAACGGTATGGCCCTGTTACATCAAAAACGGTTTTGGACTGGCGCACAGGATGAACACCACCAGAGCCAGCCAGCCCAGAATTTTTCGCTTCGTATCCAGTGGCTCCTGCAACTCGGTTTCGGGATGGTATACGCCCAGGAATCGTCCCAGAATGAATGCGAAGAAGAGAAAGCCGGAATAGCCTTCCAGATCGGGCATAACCCAGGAGAGAACCAGCTGTCCAGCCACTACGCTGAGCGCAACGAGCAGGGCCGTCATGCGTGAGCCTGTATCTGGACCGTCCTGATCGCCGATGCGGGTAAAGGCGAGAAACAGAAAACCAATGTATAGCGCGAACCAGCCCAACCGTTCGTAAAAAACATCGTCAGTAGCCACCGCGAAATCGGCGGGTTTGAACAGGCCCAGCCCGGCGTAAAACACGAACGCGATGAATAACGCCGGAGCTACCCACTTAAACCGTCTGGAGCCAATAAGCGCGTACAGGATATGCCCGCCATCCAGCTGCCCAATGGGCATCAGGTTCAAAGCCGTGAAAAACAGGGCCAGATATCCCGCCAGCAGGTACGGATAATGTATCATCTCATACGGACTGGGTAGCCGCGCTGGGTCTGCTACGTAGTTGGCGAAGAAATCGAACAGCAGCGTATGGCCAATACCAACCGCGTTTTCGGGGATGTCTTTATAAACGAAGTCGGCGTAGTTAAGGCCGTATTGTGCATATTCTGGGTGGATGCTGAAAATGTATTCCGGGGGCGGCAGGTGCGTAAATCCGTACCACAGCACAATGACCGCCAGCATAAAGCCCGCCAGCGGCCCCGCAATGCCGATGTCGAAGTACTTCCGGCGGCTGTTGATGAACTCTTTGATGCGGATAAATGCGCCCATCGTGCCAATGCTCTGCCCAACGCCAAACCACAGCGGAATGTAGTACGGTAGCGTAACCCGCACCTGATTGGCCCGCGCCACGAAATAATGCCCAAATTCATGGACGGTCAGAATAGCCAGGAACGGTACGGAAAACTGGAAACCCGCCACAAACTCGGTCCAGCCCAGTGTTTTCATGCCGTCGATGGGGATAAACAACCGGCCGTATATCCATTCGGCTCCCGACAGGGTCGTGGTAAGCAGCGTAGCTAAAAAAAGACCTCCATGCAGGAGGTAAGACTTCAGGCGTGGGTTCATTATAAATTTTCCAGGTAATCCAAAATCGTTTTCGGGGGCTGTACGTGTACGGCACGGATACCTAACGCGGCAGCGGCCCGGATGTTGGCTTCGTTGTCGTCAAAAAAGGCGGTTTCGTCGGCTACGATGCCCGCTTCAGCCAATACGTGGTGGTAGATATCGGGCGAGGGTTTGGCCATGCGTACTTCGTAGGAATAAAACACCCGCTCAAAAAGTTCTTCCAGCGTTGGCTGCCCCAGTTCGGTCAGGACCTGGTTCACCTGCCGGATGTGAATCGGGCTGGTGTTGCTCAGCAGGAAGAGCCGGTAGTTTTGTTTCAGCAATTTGATCCGTTCGATCCGTTCGATGGGTAAATCGAGCAGAACCGTATTCCAGGCGGTATCGATAACCTCGTCAGCCCACCGGTCCGGCGCGTCGGTGCGCTGATAAAGCACCTTGCGGACGTGGTCGCGGAAGGCTTTATCGTCAATCAGGCCGGTTTCGTAGTGGTTGATAAAGTTGTGCTGCTGCCAGAGGGCGCGTACTTCATCTTCGGGCAGGTTGGCCAGCATCGCGAAGTTGCGGACGGGAGCCGTGAGGTCGATGGGAATGATGACATCGCCGAGGTCGAAAATCAGGTTTTTGAGCGGAGCAGCGTACTGATCGGTAGTCATACGTTGGAGAAATAAGAAGCCAAAGATACCGCTCAGGCGGTAATAGAATGCCAGTTACGGCGGTGTCTGATAGGGATTATAAATTGCCTTCGCTCACGTACGAGGGAATACCTACGCGTTCATAGAGTTTGGCCAGCCGGTGGGCGTGTTCGTCGTAGGCTCCTTCAAACAGCGTAACGGCCCGCTCGGCACCGACCACCACACCCGCCGACAAGACCTTTGGCGGGCGTCCCGCTTCGGTCAGGAGCCGGGCGGTTTCGGCTTTAATACAGTTGACCAGTACTGCGCCCCCCACCGTCGAGCCGGGTGCCACGGGCGTGTCCAGGCCGGGAATGGTCAGCATGGCATCGCCAACGGGAGCACCGGTGTCCAGAATCAAATCGGCAAAATCGGTTAGTTTTTTGCCGTCGGCGCGTTTGCTCGTGCTTGCTTCGGCGTGTTGGCGCGTTACCAGAGCCACCACCCGAACGCCCTGTTTTTGTAGCAATTCGGCCATTTCGATAGGCACTACGTTGCAGCCGCTCGACGAAATAATCAGCGCCGAATCCAGCGATGAGAGGTCGTAGTTACGCAGGATTCGGTCGGCCAGGCCCGGTACATTTTCCAGAAACATGGCCTGTCGCTGCCCGTTGGCTCCTACCACGAGGTTATGGAAGGAGAGCGAGAGCTCGACAATGGGGTTGAAGCCCGGAAACGAACCGTAGCGCGGCCACATTTCTTCTACCATAATCCGGCTATGGCCGCTACCAAATAAATGTACCATGCGCCCAGCCAGAATAGTCTCGCTAAACCATTGTGCCGCCTGTTGAATGGCCGTTTTCTGCTGCCCGATGGTATTCAGTATGCCGCGCGACCGGTCGAGGTATTCGTCAATAATGTCCATATTATTTCGGTTGATTCGAGCGTGAAGAAGCTGCGCCGATAGCCCCGGCCCAGTCGGCAAAACGCGCCTTGACAATGGGCGTTTCTTTACCACCGGGTTTCCAGGTAAACAGCTCCATGAACGTCTGTAGGGGCGAAAAGAGCGCGTCGTCGGCCTGGGTAATACCGCCCCCCAGCACTACCCGTTCGGGCGAAAAAGCATTGGCCAGCGAGGCAATGGCAGCCGCCAGCCGCCGGATCGAGGTAAGCCAGACCAGCGTAGCCAGCGGTTCGTTTTGTCGGTACCCGTCCAGCAACGCGTACGTACTCTGGTAGCGACCAAACGACCGCCGGGCCACACTGGCGTTGCCGATGGCATCTTCCAGACTGCCAGGCGTATGGGTAATATCTAATTGGTCGCTATCGGCATTGACGGTGATGTGGCCCAGATGCCCCGCCATCTGAAAAAAGCCCTGGTAGAGCTCGCCGTTGAGCAGCAGCCCCCCGCCCACACCCGTGCCGAGGGTGAGCATAACTATGTTCTGGCACTGGCGGGCGGCTCCAAAACGGGCTTCGGCCAGCAGGGCAGCGTGGGCATCGTTCAGCACCCGTACCGGCGCACCCAGCAACGCCGACCAGTCGAAGTTTTCCAGCCCCTGCAACCGGCCCGGCATACAGGCAATGAGCGTATTGGCCGCGTTGGGTAATCCCGGTGCGGCCAGTCCGATACCCGCAACGGGATGGGTAGCAGCCCGACGTAGTGCGTCAACGGTTTGGACCACGCCGGCTTGCCAGACCTGCCCCGCACCGTCGTTGGTTGGCGTTGTGTGCTGTTCCAGTACGTCACCGGTGTCGGCGTTGAGCAACACGCCCTTGATGCGGGTGCCGCCGAGGTCAATGCCAATGGTCAGGTTCATGGCAGGAAGTTTGTGGAGCAGTTTATCTGGATTCTGGCAAAGATAAGGTATATCAAAACAGCAGTCGAGATCGTATATTTTATAGGCTGTTCTGTTACCCTTTTAGATGAACCGCACACAGAAAAAGCCGCTGATTATCCAGTCAGTGGCTTTTTCTGTGTATGAAAAATAAATTTATTCTACCACAACACCCATAGCACAGAACTTGTCGATGCGCTGATTGATGCGCTCGTCGGGAGTCAGGGCGTTGAGTTCGGCGAGGGTATCGAGGATGACGTCTTTGAGGTGACTGGCCATTTCGGAATGGTCGTTGTGCGCACCGCCCAGGGGTTCGTTCACAATGCCATCCACGAGTTTGGCGGCCTGCATATCGCGGGCGGTAAGTTTGAGAGCTTCGGCGGCCTGCTCTTTAAAATCCCAGCTACGCCACAGAATAGACGAGCATGACTCCGGCGAAATAACCGAATACCAGGTGTTCTCCAGCATCAGCACCCGGTCGCCGATGGCAATGCCCAACGCCCCGCCCGATGCCCCTTCGCCAATGATGATGCAGATGACCGGCACGGTGAGCATGAACATTTCTTTGAGGTTGCGGGCAATGGCCTCGCCCTGCCCGCGCTCTTCGGCTTCCAGACCCGGAAACGCGCCGGGCGTGTCGATGAGGGCAATGATGGGCTTGTTGAATTTCTCGGCCAGTTTCATCAGCCGCAGGGCTTTGCGGTACCCTTCAGGATTCGCCATGCCGAAGTTACGCTGTTGCCGTTGCTTGGTGTTGCGGCCCTTCTGCTGGCCAATAATCATGACGGTTTGGTCTGGTTCGCCGTTGCGGCTGAGTTCGCAGAAACCGCCCACCATAGCCGGGTCGTCGCGAACGGTGCGGTCGCCGTGGAGCTCGATAAACTGGTTGCACATCAGCGAGATGTAGTCCAGCGTATAGGGCCGGTCGGGGTGGCGCGAGAGTTGCACGCGCTGCCAGCGGGTCAGGTTCTGGAAAATCTCGTGCCGCAGCCGGTCAATACTCTGCTCCAGCACGTTTACCGCTTCGCTCACGTCGACCCGGTTGGTCTGGGCTAAGCGTCTGGTTTCTTCCAGCCGGGCTTCAAGGTCGGCAATGGGCTTTTCAAAGTCGAGGTAGGTTCTCATATCGAATGAGTGAATGATTGAATGAGCGAATGAGTGAATAGTTGCTGACGCAGACGAGCTGGCGCGCAAGATTATTCACTCATTCGCTCATTCAATCATTCACAATTGATTTATAAGTCAAAGCTTTCTCCTTTTTTCGGGATGACGACCTGCGGGTAGCCGGTTTCGGCGAGGGTGTCGCGGAAGGCTTCCATGCTGCTGTAATCGCCGTGGATCAGAAAAATACGTTTCAGCGTTTCGGGCGACTGCATACCCACAAAATTGAGCAGGTCGTTGCGGTCACCGTGGCCGCTGAATACGTCTATTTTTTCAATATTGGCCAGCACCTGATGGTCTTTGCCTTTAATGCTCAGGGTCTGCTGTCCGTTCAGTAGCCGCCAGCCCAGTGTTCCTTCGGCGCAGTAGCCAATAATAAGGATGGTAGAGTAGGGGTTGCTGATGTTCTGCGCTACGTGATACTCAACCCGCCCGCCCTGCACCATACCCGACGACGAAATGATGATGCACGGTTCGCCGTAGTTCGACGCAGCTTTACTGGCCTTGGAGGACTCCAGAAACTCGAAATTCTCGAAGTCGAACAGAGCTTCGTGTTCCTTGTAAAACGCTTTGGCCTCGCCACTCAGCATGTTGATATGCTGGAGATAGATCTTGGTACTCTCGAAAGCCATCGGACTGTCGGAAAATACTTTGATCGGTGGAAAATCGCGTTCGGTGTAAAGCCGGTTGAGCGTGTACAGCAACGCTTGGGTGCGGCCAACGCTGAACGACGGAATAATCAGCCGCCCCGGCATGTCGATGCAGGTGCGCTGAATGACGTCGGCCAGCGCGTCTTCGGCACTCATCATGTCAACGTGAAGCCGGTTGCCGTAGGTGCTTTCACAAACCAGATAATCGACCGGTGGCACGGGAGCCGGATCGACCAGCAGTGGGTAGTTTTTACGGCCAATATCGCCCGAAAAACAGATGCTCTTGAGTTTGCCGTCTTCCACGATGTTCAGCACGATGTGGGCTGCACCGAGCAAATGCCCGGCGGGTATAAACGTAACGTCGATGTTGTCGGCAATCTTGAACCTGCGGTTGAAAGCGATGGCCACCACGTTCTCCATCGTGTTGCGCACTTCCCGGTCCAGAAACAGATCTTTCTGCATCTGCTGCTGCTTGTCTTTTACGCGCTGTTTTTTGCTGGCGTTCAGTTCGTTGATGCGCTTCTGATTGAGCGAAGCCGCATCTTTCAGCAGGACGCTGGTCAGGGCAAACGTTGGCTCAGTGCAGAGAACCTGACCTTCGTAACCTTCGCGATACAGGTTGGGCAGACTGCCCGAATGGTCAACGTGGGCGTGGGTTAAGAGAACAACGTTGATACTGGAGGCCTCGAAGGGAAAAAAACCCGTTTGGGGCAGGGTAGCCGGGGTGTCTTTGTAAGCCAGACCAAACTCGGTCTGATCGGGGCCGGATATTTCGGTTGAAGACTGACCGTTGGCCTGACCATTTGACGAAGCCGGTTGCCCGGTTGAGGCCGACCGTTCGAGATTTGAACCGCAGTCGACCAGAATTCGGTAATCGTCTACTTCCAGCAGATACATACTGCCGGTTACTTGCCGGGCCGCCCCCAGAAATGATATTTTCATGCGTAGAGCTTTAACTAATCGATGTCAATGTTGATAATAGGCGGGTTGAAGGCGGTTTTGTGGAGTCAGGGCCGGGCAATCTTTGTAAGTTTGCCAAACATAGGATTGCAAAGCGTGAGTTTGCAAAATTACACATTCGCGCCCTATTTCCCGTATCTACACGTAAACCCGTTCTATGGTGTCATTACTACGTTACTTAGTACTCCTCGCTGTTGCCACCTGTTCGTTTGTCTGCTCCGGTTCCTCTTCAACCTCCGAGGACAGCGGGACGGCTGTTGAGGTTAGCCCACCCGTTTGGATACCCTCAGCAGGCGATTCGCTGGCTACGCAACAATTACTGCGGCAGATAGAATTGTTTCAGGAAAGTGAATCGGTACGGTACGGCACGGTGGCCCTGTCGGTTCGACGCGTGCAGGACGGCAGGGAACTTATTGGCTACAATGCCCGGCTTAGCCTGCCCTCGGCCTCTACGCTGAAGCTGATTACTACCGCTACCGCCCTGTCTGTGCTCGGCCCGGACTTTCGATATACTACCACACTGGCCCACGACGGGACCATTAAAGACAGTGTCTTAGCGGGTAATCTCTCTATTCAGGGAACGGGCGATCCGTCATTGGGTAGCTGGCGATTTTCGGGCTATCCTGATGTGTCTGCGTTGCTCAAAACCTGGTCTTCAGCGGTACAGAAAGCGGGTATCAAACGTGTTGACGGGCGGGTGGTGGGCGACGGGAGTTTGTATGCCGACCTGACCACGCCCGGTACCTGGCCCTACGGCGATTTGGGTAACTATTACGGCGCGGGGCTTAATGCGCTCAACATTAACGAGAACTTATACCGCATCTTTTTCCGACCCGGCAAAATCGTTGGCGCGTCGGCCAGCGTATTACGAACCGACCCGGTAGTGCCGTACCTGACGTTTCAAAACCTCGTCACGACCGACGCGCCCAACACCGGCGATCAGGTGAATATCGTGGGCGCACCGCTCCAGAATCAGCAATGGCTAACGGGAAAAGTGCCAAAAGACGCCCCTGCCAACGAATTCAGCGTGAAAGGCAGCTTGCCCGACCCGGCCTTTTATGCCGCATATGCCCTGCAACAGCAACTCATTCAGGATAACGTTGGCGTTGGTGTCCAGTCCATATCTGTGGGTGGGGGGCAATCGACTACGGTACCCTCTATGGGCAAACGTACCGTGCTGAGCGAATACCAGTCGCCCCCATTGGCAGAACTTGTCATGCAAACCAATTACCAGAGCATCAACCTGTATGCCGAAGCCCTGTTACGTACCACCGCCCTCCGGCTCGACAAAACCGTTCGTACTACCAACGAGAGCGTGGATGCGTTAGTGGAATACTGGAAAAAAAAGGGCGTTAATCTGGACGGATTTCGTCCGCACGACGGCAGCGGCTTATCTACAACGGGCAGCCTGACTGCCGATAATATGACGGGTATTCTGAGTCGTATGGCGCAGGAATCGGCGTTTACTACGTTCTACAACACGATTCCGGTAGTTGGGCAGAGCGGTACCGTAAAATGGCTGGCGCGGGGTACAGCCGCAGCGGGCAACGTCCGGGCCAAGAGTGGGTCTATCGAGGGTGTCCGGGCCTACGCGGGCTACTTTACCGCCACCGACGGCGAACGGATGGCGTTTTGCATCTTAGTCAACAAAATAACCCCGGACTATAACCGCGCCGTCACAAAAGAACTCGAAAAGATGTTTGTTGGGCTGGTAGGACTTGGTGGGCGGTAGTAGTAGCCCGGACGTGGCGGGCTACTACTACTCATTCCTCTGCATCATGGCCATAGACCGTAACGACGCTGAACCAGTATTGGCCAATGGCTTTGGTTACCTCGCTGAGCCGCTGAAAGGTGGGGGGCTTGGTAATGAAACTATTGGCTCCATTGTAGTATGAAGTCTCAATGTCATCGTGGGCGTCGGAGGTGGTTAGTATGACGATGGGAATATGCCGGAATTGCTCGTTAATTTTCAGTTCGCGCAGGGCTTCACGGCCATCCTTGCGGGGCATATTCAGATCGAGTAGAATTAGTTCGGGCAGCGTGTGTTCGGCACCAACGTAGCGACCCTGATAGGTGAGGAAATCCAGTAAATCTTCGCCGTCTTCGGCAAATGAAAAGCGGGTAGCGGGATAATGCTGATGAAAAGCTTCACGCGTCAGGTACCGGTCATCTTCGTCATCATCGACTAAGAGAATATGAATGGATTGCGGTTGAGTAACTTCAGACATGACCAGTAGAGAGGATTGTTGACCGTAGCGAAATCGCCCTGACTACAGCGTTTCAAAACAAAGATGCAGACGCTGCAAATGGGCCGCAAATATAGCCAAAAGCTTATAGCGTTTCCACCATCAGATTGTGATTTGTGTAGATACATACATCGGCGGCAATGTGCAGGCTCTCACGAACCATCTCCTCGGCAGTGAGCGCGGAAGCATGCTTTTTGAGCGCGTAGGCCGCTGATTGGGCGTACACCCCCCCCGAGCCAATAGCCGCAATATCATTATCGGGTTCAATGACGTCGCCCGTGCCGGATATCAGTAACAGATCATCTTTAGACGCTACGATCAGCATGGCTTCCAGCTTGCGCAGGTAGCGGTCGGTGCGCCAGTCTTTGGCCAGCTCGATAGCGGCCCGCTTGAGGTTTCCGCCGTAGGCGTTCAGTTTTTCTTCAAATCGTTCGATGAGCGTAAAGGCATCAGCGGTAGAGCCGGCAAAACCGGCCAGAACTTTTCCGCCCATCAGCACACGTACTTTCTTTACATTGCTTTTGGCTACCGTGTTACCCATAGTAGCCTGCCCGTCGGCACCGAGCGAAACCTGCCCGTTATGCCGGATACCCACTACGGTCGTGGCGTGAATTATTGGTTGCATTCGTTTTCCTGTTTGAAGGACAACGTCCTTTTTTTTAGTCAAGGTTCAAAGTTCAATGCTGAATGTTGCTTTCGTATTGGCCGGTACGCAACCCTGACCATGAAATGTTGAACGAAAAAAGAACAACTAAAATGGAATAGGGCGGTTTACACTCTCTTCGAGCGAGATAAAGGTTTCGGTTCGCTGAATACCGCTTACTTTCTGAACTTTGTCATGCAGTACCTCGCGCAGGTGCTGGGTGTCGCGGCAGACGATGCGGGCAAAAATGCTGTAGATACCGGTGGTGTAATGGATATTGACCACTTCGGGAATCTGCTCTAACTGCGCGGCCACTTCGGCATATAGTGAACTCTTGTCCAGGTAAATACCCAGAAACGCGCTGATGTCCCAGCCGAGTTTGGCGTGGTCGATAACCAGTTGTGATCCACGTACAATACCCATCTGTTTCAACTTGTTCATGCGGACGTGTACGGTACCACCCGATACAAAAATGCGCTTACCGATTCCGGTATAGGGCATATTGGCGTCCTGCATAAGCAGATTCAGGATCTTCAGATCGGTATTGTCAATTTCTAAATTTTTCTCGTTCTTTTCCATTATCATTTCGATGTGTCCCAATAAAACTACGATATTATTAAGTGAATTGTAAATTTTGAGAATTTTTTATGTGAAATTTGCAAATAACACCCGTTCTGCCCTACATTTGTATTATCAAGTTGATCGAGCGGGGTCACACGCCGGTCTTCTTGATTTAGTTAGACTCACCTTGTAGGGTGTCGAAATTGGCAGACGTGCCCTCCTGTCTCGGGGGTGGTGATAAAGGATAAACGCAGTATAATGCCGCTTTTAAAGCGACTGGGGTTGACCACCAGAGTTGTATTGTAGCTAACTGCACCGTGGGCGGTTCGAGTCCCCCTCCTACAGCATCGTAGCGTTCGTTCTGACGCAGGTCAGCGTTCGAGTAGTTTTTAGTTTGTTGATGAAGTGTAATTTAACACGCCGGCCTCGTCTGAGACCGGCGTTTGTTTTTTTATTCGTTGAGCCACTGCATGTCAGGTTACCCGGCAATCAGTACATCAACCACAAAACGCGGACTTTTTTGGCTATTTTTGCGGTTTACCCAGAAAGTTATTCTCCGTATATACAGCGTGAATCATATCCGTAATTTCTGCATTATTGCCCACATCGATCACGGCAAAAGTACCCTTGCCGACCGGTTGCTTGAATTTACCAAAACCGTTGGCTCGCGCGATATGCAGGCGCAGTTGCTCGACAATATGGACCTGGAACGCGAACGCGGTATCACCATCAAGAGCCACGCTATCCAGATGAACTACGTCCACAAGGGCGAAACGTACACGCTTAACCTCATCGACACGCCGGGCCACGTCGACTTCAGTTACGAAGTCTCGCGTTCCATTGCCGCCTGCGAAGGCGCACTACTGCTCGTTGATGCCGCGCAGGGTATCGAAGCCCAAACGATTTCGAACCTGTATCTGGCCATGAACAGCGACCTGGTCATTATTCCGGTCCTGAACAAGATTGACCTGCCCGGCTCGATGCCCGAAGAGGTAAAAGACGAGATGGTTGATCTGCTCGGTTGCGAACGCGACGATATTATTCCGGCGTCGGGTAAAGAGGGGATCGGCGTTCCTGAGATTCTGGCGGCTATTGTCGAGCGCATTCCGGCTCCCAAAGGCGACCCCGACGGCGCGTTGCAGGCCCTGATTTTCGATTCGCACTTCAATTCCTACCGAGGCATTGAAGTTATTTTCCGGGTCAAGAATGGCCGCATCCGCAAGGGCGACCGGGTCAAGTTCATGAATACCGGCAAAGAATATAATGCCGACGAAGTAGGTACGCTTGGGCTGGTGCAGGTACCCAAAGAGGTGATTGAATGTGGCGACGTAGGTTACCTGATTTCGGGTATTAAGGTGGCCAAAGAAGTAAAGGTCGGTGATACCATTACCCAGCTCGACCGCCCGGCTAAGGCCGCTATTCAGGGGTTTTCAGAAGTGAAGCCGATGGTATTTGCCGGTATTTATCCGGTTGAAACCAGCGAGTTCGAGGATCTGCGTGATGCCATGGAGAAGCTTCAGCTCAATGATGCGGCCCTCATTTGGGAACCAGAGACGTCGGCAGCTCTGGGCTTCGGTTTCCGCTGCGGCTTCCTCGGCATGCTGCATATGGAAATCGTGCAGGAGCGACTGGAGCGCGAGTTCGACATGACCGTGATTACCACCGTGCCGTCGGTGCGGTTTGAGGTTATGACCACCAAAGACGTGGTGTTGCAGGTATCGGCCCCCGCCGAAAT
Source organism: Spirosoma sp. (assembly GCA_014377625.1). Classification (GTDB taxonomy): domain Bacteria; phylum Bacteroidota; class Bacteroidia; order Cytophagales; family Spirosomataceae; genus Spirosoma. Next base: position 1,059 of record JACMPG010000263.1, on the reverse strand, counting down.
GCCCGACCCAAGCACCATTCGCTGGATTGAGGAACCGTTTATCAAAGCGCAGATTATCACGAAAGCTGATTACGTAGGAGCCATTATCGGGCTGTGCATGGACAAGCGTAGTCTACTCAAAAATCAGGTATACCTGACCCAGGACCGCGTAGAACTCCAGTTCGAGATGCCGCTGGCGGAAGTGGTCTTTGACTTCTTCGATAAGCTCAAGACGATCTCGCGCGGGTATGCCTCTCTCGATTATGAATTCATCGGCAACCGCGAATCCACGATGGTGAAATTGGACGTTATGCTGAACGGCGAAGTGGTTGACGCGCTCTCGGCCATCGTTCACCGCGATAAAGCGTACGATTGGGGTAAGAAGCTCTGCGAAAAACTGCGCGAACTATTGCCGCGTCAGCAATTCGAGATTGCCATTCAGGCGGCTATCGGCCAGAAAATCATTGCCCGCGAAACGGTAAAAGCCCTTCGTAAAGACGTACTGGCTAAGTGCTATGGTGGTGATATTTCGCGCAAGCGTAAACTGCTGGATAAGCAGAAGAAAGGCAAGAAGCGGATGCGTCAGGTCGGTAACGTCGAGATTCCGCAGGAAGCGTTCATGGCCGTGCTGAAAATAAATTAGAAAAAAGCCCACTCAAATGTGAGTGGGCTTTTTTGTTGTCCGGCAACCCGTTATTCGGGACATTGAATCAGACGACGGATTCGCCCTTTTAGAGAGTACATAAACCTGTTTTCAGACCATGCAACTTGCTGTTATCGGTGCTACGGGCGGTACGGGCCTTCAGGTGGTGGAGCAGGCTCTTGAGCGGGGCCACTTTGTCACGGCGTTTGTGCGTGACCCCGCCAAACTTAAACTTAAACACATTAACCTGACCGTTCTGACTGGCAATGTGCTTGAACCCGATACGCTACTGCCCGCCGTGCGTCGGCAGGATGCGGTGATCTGTGCGCTGGGTAGCCGACCCGGAAAGACGGACCATGCCGTGTCTGAGGGAACAAAGAATCTGATTGCGGCCATGCACGAGACGGGCGTTCGGCGATTGCTGCTGGTTTCGTCGC
>JACMPG010000262.1 GCA_014377625.1 Spirosoma sp. | reverse complement strand
CAGCGTCAGCCGGTGCGCTTCGACCCCAAACAACAGCGAATTATTACGGGGTAGTAAGCGTGTCAGCACCGTCCGGGCCTGCATACGCTGACTACCCCGGCCAAAATCCTGGGTATCGTAGGTGGTGGCGTCGGTATCGTAGCTGTACGACAGGCCCGCGTTAAGCAGCCATTTTCCTTCGTCCCAGCTATTGGCAAAGCTACTGGTGCTGAATGCGTTTCGGTTGTGCTGGCGCAGATTCACGAACGGGCTGTTACCATCGGCAGCTAAAGGGTTTCGCGTTGCCAGGCCAAGCCAGCTATCGGAATACATGCCATACATTTTCAGTAGCCCGGTTTTACCCGTTTTGAGCCGATACGTCAGCGACGACCCGCCATATTCCGGTACGTGGCTCCAGCTTACGTTCTGCGGCACAAGCGCAAACAGCGGTTTCAGGTTGCCATAATAGCCAGTTGCCGAAATAGATGACCGCTCCGTGGTCTGGTCATAACTGAGGTTAGCCGATACGAGATTAATACCGATGCTGAGACCGTTGTCCTGACCTTTATCAACGGTGTTCAGCAGCAGCACACTACTCAGGGCCTGCCCATACTGCGCCGAGTAGCCACCCGTACTAAACGCGGTACCTTTGAACATGAACGGCTGAAACCGCCCCCGCGTCTGCACGTCGGGCAGGCTGGAGAAAAACGGGTTTTGCACAATCATCCCGTCAATAACGACCTTGGCTTCGGTACCGGCCCCGCCCCGCACAAACAGCCCGGGTTGCTCGCCCACGCGCTGCGCACCGGGCAGCAGGTTCATTACCGACGTAATGTCGGCCCCACCGCCGGCCGTTGTCACGATGTCCATCGGTTTGAGCATCGTCATGCGTTTTTCGTCCGATGCTTCGAACACGCCCGCCGAGATAACTACCGTATTGAGTTCACTGGCCGTTTCGGTCAGGCGAATAGCCAGCGAGGCAGTTTTGCCGAGGGTGATTTTCTGCGCGAACGGTTCGTAGCCGATGAACGAAACGAGCAGCGTAGCGGTGTCTTTCCGGGAGGTGGCAAAGCGAAACGCGCCAATACTGTCGGTATTGGCCCCGTCGTAAGTACCCCGCAAAAATACATTGGCACCGGGCAGCGGCTGGCCTTTCTGGTCCGTAACGTGACCCTGTATCTGCTGCGCCCAACTCACGAACCCGGGCAATTGCAGAAAGATAACGAACAGGAGAAGTCGGTTCATGACGAGGATGGTTTGGCTGGCGGATTATTGGAACAAACCTACCGCCCTACCCCACCCAACGACCGCCTTTTCTGACGAACCACCCCAAAAGCCGACGTGAAATCGGGTAGAATTGCGACGAAATCCGTTTATGAAACCATGACTACCCGCGATACCATGCTGGCCCGTATCGGCAAAAACAAGCCCGACGCCCTACCCCTGCCCACCGTACCTACGTTCGTAGATGACACTGACGACCTGTACACCCACTTCGGCGAATCGCTGGCTTTTGTGGGCGGTACGCTGCTCGACCTTTCTGTCAGTTCCGAGACACTTACCGATTACCTGCGCCGGACGTTTCCAACTGCCGAACGCATTGCCTCGTCGGTACCGTTGCCGGGCCTGATAACCCCGTCCGTTAGCCCGGAAACCGATAAAAATGAGCTTGAACGCATCGACGTGGCCGTATTACGGGGCGAATTTGCCGTGGCCGAAAATGCAGCCGTGTGGGTGCCGGAGCCGAACATGCTACACCGGGCGTTGCCATTTATTGCCCAGTACCTCGTGCTGGTTGTGAACCGAACCGCCATTGTACCGAATATGCACGTAGCGTATCAGCACGTTGACCGCAACTCGCTCAGCTACGGTGTCTTTATTGCCGGGCCGTCTAAAACCGCCGACATCGAGCAGTCATTGGTTATCGGTGCCCACGGCGCGCGGGGTTTGACGGTCGTGCTGGAGTAAATTTCCCGATACGTCGGACCGCCGATACGTCGGACCATCCCAACATTTGGTTGTAACAAAAGTTAGATTTGCAGCACTAATGCTTCCGTTCCCTTGACAACGTCACAGACAACGTTCGATTTAAAACTCGGTCGGCTTCGCCCCTGGCGTGAGGGCGATGAGGACGCGCTCACCCGCCATGCCAGCAACCGGCGCATCTGGAACAACGTCCGCGATTTTTTTCCCCATCCTTACACCCCCCGCGATGCCAATTCGTGGGTCCGCTCCAACAAGTCATACAATCAGCCCAATAACTTTGCGGTCGACATTGGCGGGCAGGCAGTTGGCAACGTAGGCTTCACCGTTAAGGATGACATCTACCGGTACAACGCCGAGATTGGTTACTGGCTGAGTGAAGAACTTTGGGGCCGGGGCATTATGACGGAGGCCATACCCATCGTGACCAATTATATCTTCGACAGTTTTCAGGTAAACCGGGTCTTTGCCTGTGTGCTGGAAGGCAACATCGGGTCCATGCGGGTGCTCGAACTGGCGGGCTACCGGCACGAAGCCATATTACGCAAAGCCACCGTCAAGAACAATCAGTATCTGGACGAACACATTTTTGCCATTCTGCGGGCAGAGAGACAATGAAATTCGGTATTCGGTTCTCAGCTTACGGTTAACCGGCGCGTATTGGGCTTGCATTAGCTCACCGTGAACTGAAAACCGTAAACCGTCTGTATTTTTGCCGAAACCTTACCGCTCCGGCGGGTCAGATTCATTCATGCCGAAAATTGTTATTGCCATCGATGGGTATTCAAGCTGCGGAAAAAGCACGACGGCCAAAGCCGTGGCGGCCCGCATGGGCTACGGCTACATCGACACCGGGGCCATGTACCGGGCGGTGAGTTTGTTTTTCACTCAGAACCACGTCTCGTTCTCCAACCCCAAAGACGTACAGGCCGCGCTCGATACCATCCACATTTCCTTTAAACACAACAACCGAACGGGTAAGAATGAAACCTACCTCAACGGACTGAACGTAGAGGATTCTATCCGCACAATGGCTATTTCCAATATCGTCAGCGAAGTGAGTGCCATTCCCGAAGTGCGCTGGGCCATGGTGGCGCAGCAGCAGAAGATGGGCCGCAAACGCGGGCTGGTCATGGATGGGCGCGACATTGGCACGAAAGTTTTCCCGGATGCCGAAGTAAAAGTCTTTATGACTGCCGATACTACCATCCGGGCCACGCGCCGGCAGCAGGAACTCCTCGCAAAAGGCAGCTTAGTCAACCTCAGCGAGATTCTGGCCAACCTCCAGAAACGCGACCTCATCGACTCCACCCGCACCGAAAGTCCGCTTGTTCAGGCCGACGATGCCACGCTGTTAGATACCTCGTACATGACCATCGAAGAACAGGTAGACTGGGTCATCGAGCAGGCCGATCAGCGGCTCGCCGAACTCCACCGGGCGGGTAAGTAGGTTGGACACTCTTGTCCGACCTACCGTAGCAGGGTAGCCGCTTCTTTGGCGAAATACGTCAGGATGGCACTGGCCCCGGCGCGTTTGATGGACAACAGGCATTCCAATATGGTGCGGTCATTATCGAGCCAGCCGTTTTGGGCGGCTGATTTGACCATCGCGTATTCGCCACTGACGTTATAGGCTGTAATGGGCAGGTCGAAGTTATCGTGCAGGAGTTTGATGATGTCCAGATAAGCCAAAGCGGGTTTTACCATTAGAAAATCGGCACCTTCGGCCACGTCCAGTTCAGCTTCGATGAGGGCTTCGCGGCTGTTGGCGGGGTTCATCTGATACGTTTTCTTGTCGCCAAACTTGGGGGCCGATTGCAGCGCGTCGCGGAACGGGCCGTAGAACGCACTGGCGTACTTGACCGCATATGACATGATGGCTACGTCCTGAAAACCGTGTACGTCGAGCATCCTGCGAATGTGGCCCACGCGCCCATCCATCATGTCGGACGGCCCCACGATGTCGGCACCGGCGCGGGCCTGTGCCACGGCCATGTTGCCGAGGATTTCGAGCGTGGGGTCATTCAGGATTTTGCCGTTTTCCACCAGCCCGTCATGTCCGTCAGAACTATACGGGTCCATCGCTACGTCGGTCATGATGACTACGTCGGGGAAGCGGTCTTTCACGGCCCGGATGGCACTCAGATACAGGCCGTCGGGGTTGGTAGCTTCGGTAGCGGTGCGGTCTTTTTTGGCATCGGGCAGGTTCGGAAACAAATCAAACGCCCGGATACCCAGATCCACGCACTCGCCGATTTCATCGAGCAGCAAGTCGACCGAGTGCCGGTAAATACCGGGCATAGAGGCTACTTCGGTGCGGGTGTTCTGCCCTTCGATGATGAACAGCGGCAAAATGAAATCATTGGTTGACAGCTGCGTTTCCTGAACCAGATCGCGGAGTACTGCCGAATGGCGGTTCCGGCGCGGACGTCTTATTATGTTCATAGCGTTATGAAGTTGTAGAGTTATAGAGTCGTAAAGTGGTAGAGCTGGCTGACGCGGCACCATCTCCTGCGTCACCCAACTCTACCACTTTACGACTCTACAACTTTTCAAATGATAAGTTTAAACCCTTCGCCATGGACGTTTACGAGTTGCACGGCGGGGTCGGCTTTGAGATATTTGCGGAGTTTGGTTACGTACACGTCCATGCTGCGGGCGTTGAAGTATGAGTCGTCGCCCCAGACCATTTTCAGGGCAAAGCTACGGCTAACGGGCTGGTTGAGATTCTGGGCCAGCAGTTTCAGCAGTTCGGATTCTTTACTGGTCAGTTTCTGCGGGATGCCGTCATGCGTCAGCATCTGGTGCGGGTAGTCGAACGAGAATCCGCCGAACTCGTACAGGCTCGGCTCGGCCACCTCCCCCCCCCCTCGCTGATACCGACGCAACACGGCCTGAATGCGCAGAAATAGCTCCTCCATGCTGAACGGCTTGGTCACATAATCATCGGCCCCGGCCCGGAACCCCTGAATAGTGTCTTCCTGCATCGACTTGGCAGTCAGGAAAATGATAGGGACATCGCGCTCGGTCATGCGCACTTCTTTGGCCAGCGTAAACCCGTCTTTCTTCGGCATCATCACATCGAAAATACACAGGTCGTATTGCTTGTCCATGAACTGCTGCAGACCCTGATTTCCATCCGTAGCGCGGTCAGTATCAAAGCCTTTCATCATTAAGTATTCCTGCACGAGTGCGCCGAGGTTTGGGTCGTCTTCAACGAGGAGAATAAGGGGCATGAGGGTTCAGTTATCAGTTATCAGTTACCAGTAATCAATTGTCAGGCGTCGCTACGATAGGCCTGATTACTGGTAACTGATAACTGTTGATTGTAAGGTATAACAAGTTCAAACGATGACCCCTGCCCCGGCTGGCTGGTGACGTGGATTTGGCCGTGGTGCTGCTCAACCATCTTTTTAACGTAGCTCAGCCCCAGTCCAAAGCCTTTCACGTCATGCCGGTTGCCGGTGGGTACGCGGTAAAACTTTTCGAAGATACGGCTCAACTGATCTTTGGTCATACCCAGGCCCTCATCGGCCACCGTAATACTGATGGCGTCGGGCAAGCTACGCGTTTGGATAGTGATATGCGGAGCGTCCGGCGAATACTTGATGGCGTTATCAACCAGATTGGTCAGGATGTTGGTCAGGTGCAGTTCGTCAGCTTCAACGATTTCGCGGTCGGCTTCAAAGTCAAGGTCCAGTTCGCCCCCACGCTGCTCGATCTGCAGTCCGATGTTGTTGAATACATTTTCAATGACATCATGTACGTTGACCGGTGTGATGTTGAGGTCGATGGCCCCCCGGTCGAGCAGGGCAATTTGCAGCACCTTCTCTACGTGCGACCCCAGCCGACGGGTTTCGTCGCGAATAATACCCATGTAGCGGGTCAGTCGTTCACGGTCACTGGATTGGATACCGGGCTGGGTATTCTCCACGCCTTCGGCCATTTCGACGGCCAGCGAAATAGTTGAAATAGGCGTTTTGAACTCGTGAGTCATGTTATTGATGAAGTCATTCTTGATGTCAGCCAGTTTTTTCTGCTTCACAATCGTACTGATAGCAATGTAGAAACAGGCCAGAATAACCAGAATCAGCACCACCGATGCGGCAAAGGTGAAGCCAAGCTGCTCCAGAATAAACCGCTGCTGCGTCGGAAAGTGCACATATACATAGTTGCCGGTTTCCATCAGGTTGTTTGGAAAGAGCGCGGCTTTGTAGCTATTCTGGCCAAACTGCCGGGCATCAGTATTGAGCGAGGTAAACAGAAACTGGGGTTGCTGCCGGGTTCTAACACCGTAGCCAAACGGAATGGTAATGCCGCGTTCAACCAACGCCTGCCGCAGTAACGTATCCAGGGCCAGCCGGTTTACTCGGTCTTCGATGGGCCGGTCAGACAGCAACAACCCTTTCAACACGTCCTTGACCATGTCCGACGATTCGCCTGCGCGGGCTGCGGCCACCGCCGACTGGCTCAAACTGTCGGGGCGGGTAACGGCGGGCGCGGGTTTGGTTTTGGTCGCTATTCTGGCTTCTCGATCTGACTGCCGGGCTGGTTTACGCCGTTGGGCTGATTGTTCCGTGCTAACTTCGACCAGGTCGTGCGTCATAATGTGTTGAACCCAGCGGTCAAACTCCTGCTTTTGTAGGAGTTGCATCTGCCAGTCGCCCACGGCGGCCAGCTCGCTCTGCTGCCGAAAAAATTCTTCTACCACCATCATCTGCTCGGCACTCAGCGGACGTACAGTCTTATGCAGCACATCGGACTGCACAACCATAGCCCCGACAGATGAATTGCTTAGACGGCCAGGGTTAGCCTCTGTGGGTGATGATGCGCGTCTTGTGGCGGGGCGTGGGGGCGTTTGTACCAGCGTGCGATTGACGGGGAGATGGTCAGTTTGGGGGGCGGGGGTATGCGCTGGTTTCTCTTTTTTGGCGATAGCCATCAGCTTATTCTGCTGCTCGCGGGCCTGTACGCGTTGCCGGGTCAGGTACACAATCTCCTGCCGCTCCAGCGTACGTACTACCTCCTGAAGCGCGTCGGTTACTTTATAAGCAAACTGCTCACGCTGGAGTTGCAGGGCACTGCGAACCCAGAAAAGTTGCAAACCAATCAGCCCCAGCAACCCAACGGCCATCAGCGCGACAATCCAGCGTATGCGTTGTTTCGACATTTTTTAACGTTCCGTGCAACCTTCGCCCGTTTTTTGACTCTATTGGATCGGAAGCGAAGACTATTGGTAAAAGTACGAACCACCTAAACCGATCATTGACTCCTTAACAAACTTTAACAGCGTGACCACGTGTCTGTTTTTCTTTATATCAATCCATATGTGTAGGTTAGATCGCATCGGCGCACCGACTCTTGTCCGACCTACTTAACCAATAAACCACTATGAAAAAAACTAATTTAACTGGCAACGGGTTCGCAATGACCCTGTTGCTGACGGCGGGGTTGAGTACAGTAGTCCTGGCCCAAACGCCCGAATCACCCACAAAAAAAGGCGATACGCGCGATGTTAACGTACATATTATCGAGCGTAACGGCAACGAAATTCACGAGATTGACCGCACGTATCGTATCGAAGGTATGAAAGATCCGGACCGGGATAAGTTGGTGACAAAACTGGTCGATTCGCTGAGAGCATCCCGCAAAGACGGGCAGAAACGGCAGTTGACCATCACCGTAGAAGACACTAACGGCGACCGCATTGTTACCCGCGACCGCGTCCATCCAGACCGGGTCGGGCCGCGTTCGGTCCGACCCGTATTACCCGCCCGCCCGATGCGACCCACCCCTCCCGGCGATGTCTATGCCTGGCGAAACCGCTCGTCTCGCACCGACACGAGCCGGAACTGGGAATTCGAGTTTCGGCGCGGCACCGATTCGCTGGCCAGTCAGCTAAAGCGATTCTCGTTCCAGTTTCCGCGCGACTTTGACCGGCAGATGGTTCGCCCGTTTGAGGAGTGGTCGCGAAATATGGGGGGTAAATCGTCAACCATCCGGGGGCTGGATGCGTACCCGAACAACCCTGATCGTAATCAGCTTAATGTGCGTTTCACGGCCCCTGCCAAAGGAGATGTACGTATCGTAGTCACGAATCCCGCTGGAAAAGAAATAGCCAGACGGACGCTGAACGACTTTTCGGGTGAGTTTGTGGGGCAAATTGACCTCGGTAAAAACCCGACCAGTACGTACTTCATCACCGTGACACAGAACGATGACGGAGCCGTGAAACGAATCGTGGTTGAATAGGTTTTCAGGGCTGGATTAATCCGGCCCTGAAAAAAAATATAGTACTATGTATTGCAAGATACCAAAGTAAACCTCTATCTTTGTTCCGTTCTCTAACAGCAGTAATTATGAAAACGGTATTGGTACTCGGTATTTTGGTGGTTGGCCTAAGCGGTGAAGCCCTGAGCATGGGCCATCCGCACAACATTTTTGCGGCCCACAAACGGATGAAAGCTAAATCAACGGCGTCGGTCCAGAAGGCCATAATCAAGCCCGCATTGGTAAACTGCTGGGATTTCGTCCCGCACTTCGACAAAGTCGAGTTGGGCAAGCGGCTGCTCGAAGCGTTGGCCGGGGCATAGGCATCATTTCTCTTTTTGAGTACCTCTCAGAAGAGCTTCTGCCAGAATTTCTGCCAGCGTGAGGGCGATTTGACCAGGCAAATACCCCCGGCAGTAATGTTTGCCTTTAGTTCAGGTGCGTAAATGACTACGTCGTCCAGTGTAATTGACCTGTCAGAAGGGGATGCGTTGAAAATGATCTGCCCACGCGACCTGTCTGACGTATAAGCCCGGACTTTCAGTTCAGTGATCTCCGTCTGATGCGGGATGGTCACTACAAATGCACCGGAAGAATCAGTCCTGGCAAGCCATAATTTACGGGTCCCACTGATCATCACATCAGCCGACACCGGCGACAGATTCCCGCCAGAATCCGCAAGCACAACCCGCCCACTAACCACAAGTTCCGCACCCGAACCAGCAGTCGGGCGAACCGGTATCTCAGCAACAGAAAAGTAAGGCCTTTCTACCGTTTGACTGGACACCTGCCTGGTTTGAACTGACTGCCCCTGCGTTATGTGCCAGCCAAATAAACCCATTGTCAATAGACCAACCCAACGTTGCCAGACAGAAACGCCAATTGGATCCGACAAAACCAGCGTGCGATTTAACTGATCATCGCGGAAGCGTCCGCAGGTCGTTACTACCGGCTGACTAAATAAGCGTAGCAATTCCCGATCCGACAAGGCCGTATAATCAACCACTGCTTTTTGGCAGTTAGCACAAAAGCGACCCTGTTCAGTCGGTTGCATACCATCCCAGCGCTCAGGACACGGTTTCGGGATTTGAATGGCGAGTTGGCGCATATTGATCTTTTCGTTTGCTCATCCAAGTACGGTACTCGCTTCCGCATCTGCAAGAAAGCAACCAGTGCGTTTGGCCGGTACCCGCCCCCCTCTTTACCTACTTACTCGTATACTTTTTCGCCCCGATGAAGCCAGATACCCCACGAACGCGAAAAAGCGTGTACGCGCTGGGTAGGCTTGCCCGAGCTGTCAACGACCGGGTTTCCCTGGTTAACCCATTCAAATAGGCTGCCGTAGAGGTTGTGTACATGTTGATAACCAGCGGTCTGGAGCTTTTCGCCTATTTTCTCGCTGCGATAGCCAACCGAGCAATACACTACTACATTGGCATTTTTCGGAATGTCCTGTACCCGACTCAGGTCAAAATCGGTATAACCCACCCAACGCGCACCGGGCAGGTGACTAACGTCGTATTCGGCTTTGGCGCGGGTATCGAGCAGAACCACCGTAGATGTCTTTCTTAACTCCGGTACGGTTATAGTCGGCACCGTTTCTTTGTATAACGCTTTAAGCATCAGGTCGTAAGCTTTACTCGTAGTCTGTGCCAGTAGCTGGCTGCCTGCACTTATCATGATAATCGATAAAATCCAGATTCTTTTCATACAATGAGGTGATTAACAAGCTGTTTCAACAGAGAAACAGAGAAAAATTGGTTTTACCGACGAAGGATAAACCTATAAATATCACTTTAACGTTAAATAAATAAACAATTCAACTATTGAACTGAATCTTCTGTCGGCTTTAGCTACTTTTATGATTCAGCAAAAATCGCCGTTGCCTAATTTTACTTTTCTCTTTTCTGATAATGCGTACCCCTGTTATACGGCCCTTTTTACTGTCTGGTTTGCTCGCGCTCGGTTTATTGACAGCCTTTGGTCTGTCAAAGACGAGTCTGTCGAGACCAGATTGGAACGCATTCGGCTTCCTGCGTTACGTTACTAACTCATCGCCCAAAAAGCCAGTTCACAAGCTACCTGTTCTGGCCGTTGATCGATATAAATTCCACCTGCCTGCCCAACCCGTTGACGTGCTGAGTATGACCGACAGTGGCCGGCATTGGGTTGATAGTGTGTTTGCGACGCTGACACCGGAGCAGAAAGTAGGGCAGTTTTTTATGGTGGCCGCTTACTCAAACCGGAGTGAGAATCATAATCAGTACATAGACCATCTGATTCAAAACAATGCCATTGGCGGGCTGATCTTCTTTCAGGGTGGACCCTACCGGCAGGCCAAACTGACCAACCGCTACCAGACACTCTCCAAAGTGCCGCTGCTGATTGGCATCGACGGCGAGTGGGGCTTGGGTATGCGGTTAGACAGCACAACGGAATTCCCGAAACAAATGTCGCTGGGGGCTATTCGGGATAACGACGTTATTTTCCGAATGGGTGCCGAGATTGGACGGCAATGCCAGCGGCTGGGTATCCATATCAACTTTGCGCCCGTTTCCGACATCAACACGAACCCGGCTAACCCTGTGATTGGTACGCGTTCATTTGGCGAATCGCGGGAGAACGTAGCCCTGAAGGCGTCGGCGTACATGCGCGGATTGCAGCAAACGCACGTGATTGCTACGGCCAAGCACTTTCCGGGTCATGGCGATACCAGCAGCGATTCGCATCACACGCTACCCACGGTCAGCCGGTCGTCAGAGCAGATGCGCGACGTTGATTTGTACCCGTTCCGTAAATTGATTGCCGACAGCCTGATGGGCATTGTGACGGGTCATCTGCACGTACCCGTCATGGACAACACGCCCGCTTTGGCCGCTACGCTGTCGGAGAAAATCGTGACCGAAATTCTCAAGAAAGAACTCGGTTTCCGGGGGCTGGTTTTTACCGATGCCATGAACATGGGCGGGCTGAGTCAGTCGCCCAAAGCGATGGACATTAACCTGCGGGCGTTGATAGCGGGCAATGATATCCTGCTATATCCCGAAAACGTGCAACAGGCCGCGCTGCATATTCTAAGTGCGGTGCAAACGGGCGTAATCTCACAGGAATTCATCGACGAGAAGGTTCGCAAGATTCTACGGGCCAAGTACTGGGCGGGCCTGAGCCAATACAAACCCATCAATCTGGCTAACCTCGGCACCGACCTGAACGGGGCCGAAGCCGATCAGATTAACCGGGAACTTTGTGAACAGTCGGTCACCATTGCCCAGAATCAGCGTGATCTGCTCCCGTTTGGTCGGCTCGATACGCTCCGGCTGGCCAGTATCGCCATTGGTACACCAGATGGGAATGTTTTTCAGAAGGCACTGAATCAGTATGCGTCGTTTCAGACCATTGCTGTTCCAGAAAAGCCCGTGTCGGAAGCTGATATTACCCGAATCACCGCGCAGCTTGGCAACGCTAACGCCGTGGTTGTGAGTTACCACCACCTGAGCGAATCGGCAAATCGCAAATTTGGCATTACCAAAGCCTCCACCGATTTGATTACCCGGCTAAAAGAACGCGGTTTGAGCGTAACCGTGGCGGTATTTGGTTCGCCGTATAGTCTGCCGCAGTTTGCCGCTGCCGATGCTATCGTGTGCGGGTATCAGGACATCGAGGGGATGCAACGGGTGGTGCCGCAGGTGCTGTTCGGCGCGCTGGCCTCGCGGGGTGCACTGCCGATATCAATAGGCGCATTCAAGGCCGGTCTGGGCTACATGGCTAACCCGGCAGGGCGCCTGTCGGCAGGACCGCCGGAGAGTGTGGGCATGAAATCGAGCGTGCTGGCGCAGATCGACGCCATTGCACAGGCGGGTGTTAAAGGTCGTGCGGTACCGGGCTGTCAGATTCTGGTGGCCCGCAAAGGCAAGGTAGTTTATAACAAGAGTTTCGGTGCACTGACCTACGCAGCCGGTGCCGAAAAAGTAACCGACGAAACCCTGTACGATCTGGCATCGCTCACAAAAGTGCTGGCCACGCTCCAGTCGGTCATGGTGCTGTACGACCGCAAGCAGATTGACCTTACCCAGAAAGCGTCCTTTTACCTGCCCGAACTGCGCGGCACCAATAAACAGAATTTCACGGTCCAGGATTTGCTCTGGCATCAGTCGGGCATGGTATCGGGCTATGCCGCCACCTGGGACCGCACCCGTAAGCCCGGTGGTGGGCTAAGTGCCGATTATTACGGGGCGGTAAATGACAGTCTGCATACTCTTCAGATTGCGCCCACGCTCTGGGGCGTTCCGGCCCTGCGCGATTCGGTATGGAAGTGGGTAGTTGGCTCGCCGATGTCGCGGCAGATCGGTGCGTCGGGATTGCCGGGCTATCTGTACAGCGACCTGAATTTTCTGACGCTGCAAAAGATCGTGGAGCGCGTTGGCAAACAGCCGCTCGACGAGTTCGTTACGCAAAAAGTGTTTAAACCGCTGGGGCTGCATCAGATTGGGTTTACGCCCCTGCAACGGCTCAAAGGCGCACACTGCGCTCCTACTGAACAGGACACCTACTACCGTAATCAGTTACTGGTGGGTACGGTACACGATCAGATGGCGGCCGTACAGGGTGGTATTTCGGGCCATGCCGGGCTGTTCAGCAACGCCCGCGACGTGGCGGTTCTGTTGCAGATGAATTTGCAGAAAGGTACGTACGGCGAGCAGCACGTCCTGAATCCGATGACGACACCGTATTTTACGCAGACACTCAGCAACCGCTCGTTCCGCGCCCTGGGCTGGGACAAGCCCGATCCGGCTAACTCCAGCAGTTCGTACCGGGCCGCGCAGGCGTCGCCCCGTTCGTTTGGCCATACGGGTTTCACAGGCAACATGGTCTGGGTTGATCCCGATCAGGAACTGGTGTTCGTATTTCTGTCCAACCGTGTCTATCCGTCGGCGGGAAACAACGCCATCAACACGACCAAACTCCGTCGGCGCATCCACGAACTGGTCTATGCCGCCGTTCAATGAACTGAACGCGCTTTGCCAACAGGCCCCTGACTCGCAACCTGCTTTTATCGGAAACTGGCATTGTCCTTGCCAACCAATAGATTCGTAAATGCGTCTGTACCTGCCCTCCCGTACATATAACTGATTATCAGAAACTAAGCTTGTCTTTGCGAGTTTCGTCTACTTTTCGGTCTATAGGAATGGTATGGATTCTGAATCGTTTTTGCTCAAAACCCGATACCTTTAAATCAACATTCGTTTTTATAAGACCCATTTTATGAACCGAGGTATCCGTTCCTCCTGCGTCCTTTTTCTGCTGTGCAGTCTTGGCTTGTTGGGTCAGGGTCTGGCACAGACTATTACTACTGGTTTTTCATCGGCTACGGTATGCCCCGGCGAGGCTGTAGCGGTCACGATTACAACAACGGGCAGTTTCAGTGCCAGTAACCAGTTCAGCATCCAATTATCGGACCTGGCCGGCGTCTTTCCAGCTACGCCCACTGTCATTGGCACCTCTTCAACTACCGGCACTGTGTCAGTCACGATTCCTGCTGGAACGGCTACTGGTTCGGGCTATCGAATCCGGACCGTATCAAGCCGCCCGGCTATTATCGGCACACAGGGATCGGGCATACTGACCGTATCGAAACCAGTTCCCCCAACTGTTACTACGCCCCCCCCCTATTGTCAGGGTGCGCCTGCGGCTCCGCTTAGTGCAACAGGGACAAATCTGAAATGGTATGGTACCGATCCGAATGGTACGGGCGTTAGCACACCCACTACCCCTACGACAGATCAGACCCGAACCTACTACGTCTCACAAACCATAGGCTGCGAGAGTGAGAAGGCCCCAATTCTGGTCACGATTAACAGCAGACCGGCCACGCCCGTAGTAACGGGTGTTCAGACGGCCTGCCAGAACGAAGCGAAGGCATTGGCCATACCAGCGGGCTCACTTCGGTGGTACACAGTAAGCGCGGGCGGTACCGCATCGACCACCACCCCCCCAACCTCAACAAGCACAGTGGGCAGCACCTTTTACTACGTCAGCCAGGTAAATGCCAGCGGCTGTGAGAGCGATCGGGCCACTATCGAGTTTAAAGTGTTCGGCCTTCCGGGTGTACCAACTACTCAGACTCCGCCCACCTACTGCCAGGGAGCAGCAATATCCCCGCTGACGGCTACTCCCGCCAGTGGAGCCGCGCTGGTTTGGTGGGGTACGAGTGCAACGGGTGGAACGCCATCAGCAACGGCACCCACCCCCGACAATCAGACCAGTGCGACATACTATGTCAGCCAGACGGCCAATGGTTGTGCCGGCCCGGCCCGTGCGTCAATCCTGGTCACGATCATTGCCACGCCCGGTAAACCCAGCGTTTCCGGTTCGCAGACAATTTGTAGCGGCTCCCCCGTTGCCCCGATTAGTGCTACAGCCACTGCGGGTAACTCCCTCAGGTGGCGACTCGCCGGCCAGTCGGGCTTTTCGGCAAGCCCACCAACTGTGAGTAACATCAGTACAGCTACGTACTTCGTTAGTCAGGCTACTGCTGGCGGTTGCGAAGGCGAGCAGGTTGGTATAACCGTAACGGTTAAGCCCGTACCGGGCGCACCCGGAGCACCTACACCGGCCCCGCTTTGCCAGAACCGGTCGGCCACTCAGCTTACAGCAACGGCGCAGTCGGGAGCTACGCTGACGTGGTACGATGGCAATGACCAGCTCCTGGCCGGCGCACCTACGCCACCGACCAGCGCACCAGGAACACTTACCTATTACGTGCGTCAGACACTGGATGGGTGCGCCGGAACAGCCCGTACAACCATTACCGTCATCGTAAATTCAGTACCCGCCACTCCCGCCTTTACCGCACCGGGGCCGTATTGCCAGGGTACACCCGCCCAGCCGCTGGTGGCCAGTGGCACAAGTCTGCGCTGGTACGGCACAGACGCCAGCGGTGGCACCGGTACCGGGCAGATCACCACACCTGCTACTGATGCGGTGGGTACTCAGACGTATTACGTTACCCAAACCGTTAATAGCTGCGAAAGCGACCGTGTGGGTATTCCCGTGCGTATCAAAATCACCCCCGCTCAGCCAGGAGTTAATGCCACAGATTTTTGCCAGAACTATAATGCCCCAACCCTAACGGCTGCACTGGTCGGTGGTGCGTCGGTAAACTGGTACGGCCTAAATCAGAACGGTGGCACTGCTTCCGGCACCGCACCCACGCCCCCCAACAACGCCGTTGGTACGTTTACCTATTACGTAAGTCAAACACTGGACGGTTGCGAAGGACCCCGCGTTGGGTTGCCCGTGCGCGTAAAGCCTACACCGGGCACGCCGGGCGTTAATCCTATCGCCTTTTGCAACAACGCCCCCGCTCAAAGACTAAACGCCAATGGTGAGCGGCTGAGGTGGTACGATGCCGCCAATAATTTTATCGGCACCGACGCGCCCACGCCCGCCACGAATAACGTCGGTAATCAGCAGTTCAACGTATCGCAAACGAACGGCGATAACTGCGAAGGTCCAAAAGCCACCTTAACGGTGGTTATCAACCCGCTGCCCGGTCTGCCCGGTGTTCAGAACGTAATCTACTGTAAATCAGAGCAGGACCAGCCTCAACAGAACGTAACTCAATTAACAGCCAACGGTCAGAACCTGCGCTGGTACAATGCCGACGGCAACCAGATCGGAACGCCCACGCCTGGCATTGACCGGACGGGTACGCAGGTGTTCAACGTGAGTCAGACCGTTAACAACTGCGAAGGCGGGCGGGCGCGACTGGAGGTAACCATCAACACGGCACCGCTTCCCGCCGTCCCCAAGTCCTTATACACGTACTGCGTCAATGAGGTAGCAATGCCACTGGTGGCCACTGCCGAACCGGGTGGTAGCCTGCGCTGGATTGATCCATACAACCGCATGACCACCCAGGCACCCATCCCCCCCACGCTGAATACGAACATCGACCCAGCAGGCGATCCATTTCAGGTTTATCAGATTGGCGCGAACCAGTGCGTTAGTGCCCGCTCCGTTATCCGGGTAGTGGTTAACACCGTACCGACGCTGTCGCTTACGGCTCCGTCCAACAGTATAAATCTGGGGCAGCGCATACCTCTGCGGCTGCGCTTTACAGGTTCGGGCCCGTACAGCTACACGCTTACCGGCAACAACATTGGCACGAGCAACCGGGCCGATACCACCATCAATGTCTTGCCACGGGGTACCACTACGTATCAGGTTCTCAGGGTAGCCAACGGATGCGGCACGGGTCTGCCCGGAAACCCCGCCACCGCCGAGGTACTGGTAAGGGTACCTACCCTGACTACTGGTAACCTCAGTGCCACATCGCTCTGTGGCGGATCATCCCTGTCGGTACCGTTTAGCCAGACGGGACAGTTTAACAATGGCAATGTATTTCGGTTAGAACTGGCCAGCGCTGCCGACACCTCCCGTAAGTACGACATGGGCGTTATCTCCAGCGGTTCGCCCATAACCAGTCCTATATCTGCCACGCTGCCGGGCGGCCAGTACTACGTGCGGGTAAAGGCATCGAATCCCGAAATTGGCATCACAGGCAGCAATAGCCCCTCGGTATTAACCGTTAAGGCACCCGCTACAGCCACGCTGAGTGGTATGCAGGATATTTACGAAGGCACCCCCGCCAACCTGACCATTACGCTCGGTGGCGACGGCCCCTGGGCACTCGTTTACGCCGATAGTCTGCGCTCGTACCAGGCCACCACGGCCGTTAGTCCGCTGGTAGTAGAGGCTCGGCCCGCTCGCACAACTACGTATCGGCTCACAAATGTATCGGGTTTCTGCGGCACCGGAACCGCCACGGGGACGGCCACCATCCGGGTGCTGCCACTATTGGCTGTCGACGACAACCCGCTCGACCCGCTCGTAAAAGCCTATCCCGTTCCCACCGGAACTACCCTAACGGTAGAACTGGATTTGGCACTCCTGCGCGAACCGGCTATTCTTTCACTTATGAACCTGAACGGTCAGCCGGTACTTAAAACCTCGACCCGCACCCAGAAGACAAACCTCGACCTAAGCCAGCAGCCCAGCGGTCAGTACCTGCTCCGCATCCAGGTCGGCCAGAAGCAGACCACGAGAAGAGTTATAAAGTTGTAAAGTCATAAAGTTATAGAGTTGGCTGACGCCTGAGTGTTTGTGCGTCAGCCAACTCTATAACTTTACGACTTTCTGACTCTATAACTTCCCTTTATGTCTGACGAATACTTCATGGAAATAGCCCTGATTCTGGCAGAAGAAGCCGGAGCCGACGGCGAAATTCCGGTGGGTGCAGTGGTAGTCTGCAAAAACCGGATTATTGGCAAGGGCCGCAACCAAACTGAACAACTCGGCGACGTAACGGCGCACGCCGAGATGCTGGCCATCACAGCCGCCACGCAATCGCTGGGCAGCAAGTACCTAACCGACTGTACCCTCTACGTCACGCTCGAACCCTGCGTTATGTGCGCCGGGGCCTTATACTGGGTGCAGCTAAGCCGTTTAGTCATTGGAGCCACCGATCCGAAGCGAGGATATAATCGCGTATCCCCCCCCTTGTTACACCCCAAAACCCGGCTCGAAACGGGGGTGCTGGCGGGTGAGAGCGAGACGCTGCTGGCCAACTTTTTTCGGGGGCTAAGAACATAAAGCAGAAGGCCCGTGTTTGAATTATTGGATCATCTTTCCTTTAAACACCCTATAACATGGCTTTTGTATTAGACCCACTGCCTTACGCCAGCGATTCGCTGGAACCCAATATCGACAAGCAAACAATGGAGATTCATCACGACAAGCACCACAATGCTTACGTAACGAACCTCAACAACGCCATTGCCGGTACTGATCTCGAAAATAAGTCGATCGAAGAATTGATGGCGTCCGTTAGTACGGCCCCTATTGCGGTGCGCAACAATGGCGGAGGTCATTACAATCATACGCTGTTCTGGAATACCCTTTCGGGCAACGGCGGTGGCGAACCCACCGGCGATCTGGCTCAGGCTATTACCGATGTCTTTGGCTCGTTCGATGCTTTTAAAGAGCAATTTACCAAGGCTGCTACCACGCGTTTCGGCTCGGGCTGGGCATGGCTTATCGCAACGCCCGAAGGCAAACTGGCCATTACGTCAACCCCCAACCAGGACAATCCGATGATGGACGTTGCCGAAGCAAAGGGATTCCCGATTATTGGCCTTGACGTTTGGGAACACGCCTACTATCTCAAATACCAGAACAAACGACCCGACTATATTGCCGCGTACTTTAACGTAGTGAATTGGGAAGCTGCCGAAAAGCGCTATCAGCAGGGCAAAGCAGCTTAAATAAGTTATGAATTATGAGTTACAAGCTATGAGTGGCTCTATCGGGTCAGAAATAATTCATAACTCATAATTCATAATTCACCATAAATTTTCTACTTTTGCATTCTCAAAAATGGTGGTTGTAGCTCAGTCGGTTAGAGCGCCTGATTGTGGTTCAGGAGGTCGCGGGTTCGAGCCCCGTCTTTCACCCTTCAAAAAAGCCCTGCACGGTCGGGGCTTTTTTCGTATTTTCAGCTCAACTTTACCGGTGCACACGCAGTTTCCAACCATATGCGAGCCGAAATCCCTATATCATCGCGGTATCATCCTACCGTTCGTAACGTGCTGCTGCTGGCCTACGTTGCCGGTGTGATTGGCTTGCAATTGCCGGCACTGGCTGTTTACTTCCGTCCGCTCAGTCCACTTACACTCATCAGCTCGATGGTAGTGTTGTTACTTTATCATACCGACTGGCGACCATCGTTCTACGCATATTGTCTGCTGGCTTTATTAACGGGTTATTTTATTGAAGTTGCCGGCGTACATACCGGACAGGTTTTTGGCCAATACGCATACGGAGACGGGCTGGGAGCCAAACTCTGGTCAGTACCACCCGTTATTGGCATTAACTGGCTTACGCTATCATATTGTTGCGGGTCGGTATGTAACCGGCTGCGCGTACCGGTTTGGGGGAAAGTCATAGCCGCATCGCTTCTGATGATCGGACTTGATGTGCTGATTGAGCCGGTAGCTGTTGATCTTGACTTCTGGACCTGGTTTGGGCGGCCGGTGCCTGTACAGAACTACGTGGGCTGGTGGCTGGTGTCAATGGCTTTGTTTAGCGTTTGGTACATATTGCCATTCGCGAAAGAGAACCGGATGGCCAAATGGCTGCTCTCTTTCCAGTTTCTCTTTTTCTTGTCTCACAATTTGTTTATAGTTCTGCATAAATAGTTAAACAAAATGCTGTGATTGAGGTTAACATATCGGCAGTTTGTACCGATATTAGAGGTTAATTAAGCGAGGTATTCAGGCGTAACTTTTTCATCGCTTCGCTAATCTGGAGGTATACCTACCATCTCCCTATTTGTCTGTTTTGGCACTTTGGCAAGTCGTAGCGTATGAGCAATTATTCGATCAAGGATTTAGAGCAGTTATCGGGCATTAAAGCGCACACGCTCCGAATCTGGGAACAACGATACAGTATCATCTCGCCAAAGAGAACTGATACCAATATCCGAACGTACGACGATCAGGATCTAAAACTCGTCCTGAACATCTCGCTGCTGAAGGATCACGGCTATAAGATTTCAGAAATATCGAAACTGGCCGTCGAGGACATGTTTCAGGAAGTCATCAGGATTTCGGACCGGCAACTCAACTACCCCGACCAGATTCACGCGCTCACGATCTCAATGATCGATCTTGACGAAGAGCGGTTCGAAAAGATTATTAGTACCAATATTTTGCAGTTCGGCTTCGAGAATACGATGATTCATATCATCTACCCCTTTCTGAGCCGACTTGGAACGCTTTGGATTACGGGTTCAGTAGGGCCAGCACAGGAACACTTTATTTCAAACCTGATCCGGCAAAAACTCATTGTAGCTATAGATGGGCAGGTGAACAAACAGCGGCCTAACGGGAAGAAATACATGCTTTTTCTGCCCGAAGGCGAGTCGCACGAGATCGGTCTGCTCTTCGCTAACTACATCATCCGCGCCCGCTACAATAAGGTTATTTATCTGGGCCAGAATCTGCCGTTCAACGAACTGATATTTGCCTACAACGTACACCGCCCCGACTACATTTTCACAGCCATTACGTCGACACCCTCCAATCATGAGGTGCAGCCCTTTGTAGATCGTCTGATCTCTACCTTTCCCGATGCGCACCTTTTACTTACCGGCTATCAGATT
>JACMPG010000261.1 GCA_014377625.1 Spirosoma sp. | reverse complement strand
GAGTGCTTCGAGGACCACTTTGGTCTTGAAGGTTGCGTCGTGGACGCGCCGAGTTGACTTGGTCATTTTTGGACATTTTGTAGGTCGAAACTAATTGATTCAAGTTAGCCTACCTGTCCAAGTTTTGGGGAGCATTATAGATAGCAGTAAAGAATGTAGCCATTTTACATTCTGGCGGGGCTTGCCCTGATTGCCGATTTCCACTCGTCTAAAAGCCGTTCTTTAGCCATTGGTATCCATATAACTGGCCTGCACATGGGCCCCTGGTTTGGGTTTTATAACTACGGACGGTCCGAAAAGGACACGTTGCCACCGGTAGGGTAGTGGGGGCTACAACCGCAGCCAACTCTGGGTGGATGGCCGCGAGATTCAGCCGCCCGCCTGGGAAATACCGGGGCAGTATCCAGCAGATCTTGAAGCGCTTTACACCAATGAACCGTACCAAAACCGGCCACCTTTACCCATTCAATTGAAAAAAGGCTGGAACAGGGTGCTTATAAAAGTAACCGTGGGTGCTTTCCAAACTACTGACTACCAATTAGTGAAGTGGCTCTTTACCTTCGTCTTCGTCCGACCCCAGTGGCCCGAACTACGAAGCCGCCGACGGATTGGTTGTCTCGCCCGATAAACGCAGATAAACTCCTTAATAACCCCGTACATACAATCAATTCAACACAACCGTTAAGCTATGAACATGCTGATTACCAGAAAGATGAAACTAACACTCGCCCTGTTCCTGCTCAGCACGTCGCTGATGTACGCACAGTCGGCCACCTACGCCATTATGCCTAAACCGGCTAAACTGGTGGAGCAGAAAGGAGCCTTTGTGCTGACCAGCGGCACGGCTATCGTGCTGGACAAAGACAACGCCGATATGCGCCGGATTGCCACCCAGCTCGCCGACCGGATTGGTATGGCTACGGGAACTCGCCCGGCCATTCGGGTGGGGAAAGCGGGTAAACAGAGCATCTATTTCGCGTCGGACAAAAAAGGGAAGATGGGTAGTGAAGGCTATAGCCTGACCGTTACGCCCCGGCAAATTACCATCATGGCCAGTCAGCCCAACGGCGCTTTCTACGGGATGCAGTCGTTGCTGCAACTCATGCCGACGGAGATTTTCAGTCCCACGAAGGTGTCGAACGTGAGCTGGTCGGTACCCGCCTGTACGGTAGAAGATGAGCCGCGTTTCGGCTATCGGGGGCTGATGCTCGACGTAGGTCGCCATTACTTTCCGGTAGCGTTCGTTAAGAAATTCATCGACCTGCTGGCTCTGCATAAGCAGAACACGTTTCACTGGCACCTGACCGAAGACCAGGGCTGGCGCATTGAAATCAAAAAATATCCCCTGCTGACTCAGGTTGGCTCCCGGCGTACCCAGACAATGGCGGGCCGCTACGGCGATAACAAGTATGACGGCCAGCCCTACGGCGGTTTTTACACGCAGGACGAGGTGCGCGAGGTGGTGAAATACGCGCAGGAGCGGTTTGTTACGGTCATTCCCGAAATTGAAATGCCGGGCCACGCGCGGGGTATTCTGGCAGCTTATCCGCAGTTAGGCAGCAGCGCCGACAAAATTGTGCCGGTGGCTACCAAATGGGGTGTTCAGGACCAGGTGCTGTTCCCCCGCGAGGAAACATTCACCTTTTTGCAGGACGTACTGACGGAGGTGATGGACCTGTTCCCCAGTCAGTACATTCACATCGGGGGCGACGAATGCCCAAAAACGGAGTGGGAACACAGTCGTTTCTGTCAGGAGTTGATGAAAAAAGAGGGCCTGAAAGACGAACACGAACTGCAAAGTTATTTCATCCAGCGAATGGACAAATTCATCACCAGCAAAGGCCGTAAGATGATTGGCTGGGACGAAATTCTGGAAGGTGGCCTGTCGCCGAATGCGACCGTGATGAGCTGGCGCGGTACGCAGGGCGGTATTGCCGCTGCCAAACAGGGACACGACGCCATCATGTCGCCCAATAACTTCTGCTACATCGATTATTATCAGGTCGATGCCAAAACGCAGCCTACCGTACCCATTGCTATTGGCGGGTACCTACCGCTGGAGAAGGTGTACAGCTATGAGCCAATCCCCGACACGCTGAGTACCGACATTACCAAACACATCATTGGCGTACAGGGTAATCTCTGGACCGAATACGTCAAATCGCCGGAATACGCTGAGTACATGGCGTGGCCCCGCTCATCGGCTCTGGCCGAGATTGGCTGGTCGCCGAAGGGGAAAGATCTGGCGGATTTCAACAAACGGCTGGACGTGCAAAAGAAGCGGATGGATCAGATGAACGTCAACTATTTTGGCGCCCCCATTAACGACAAGTTTCCGTACCAGATGCCGAAGTAAGCATCGGTTGTAGCCCGGACCTCCTGGTCCGGGCTACAACGAACCACCTCTAAAACACAAAACCCCATGCGTAAAAAAATCCTTCCGGTCTCTTTGACTCTGCTTGGTACGGGCACGCTGCTCCTGTTCTCGGCGGGTCTGACGCCGAAACCCCCAATGCACGCGGCACCAGCGCGGCCCAACATCATTTTTATCATTTCTGACGATCACACCCAGCAGGCCATTGGCGCCTACGGAAACCGGTTGTCCAAAACGCCCAACATCGACAGGCTGGCGCGGGAGGGGGCCATGCTGTATAATAACGTCGTGGCCAACTCCATTTGCGGACCGAGCCGGGCTACGTTGCTGACGGGTAAGTACAGCCATCAGAACGGCTTCAAAACCAACAATGGTGGGGTTATTTTCGACGTTAACCAGCCCGTTTTTACCGAAAATCTCCAGAAAAACGGTTACCAGACGGCCTGGATTGGGAAAATGCACCTCGGCACGCTGCCCAACGGCTTCGACTACCTGAATGTGCTACCCGGTCAGGGAGAATACTACAACCCTGATTTCATTGATTCGCAGAACAAAACGACCCGCCATCCGGGCTATGTTTCCGACGTTGTTACGCAGTTATCGACCGACTGGCTGGCCCGGCGCGACCCGTCGAAACCGTTTATGATGGTGGTGGGCCACAAGGCCACGCACCGGGTGTGGGAACCGGCCATTGAAGATTTGGGTGCCTATGACAATGTAACGTTTCCGCTGCCGCTTACTTTTTACGATGACTACAAGGGGCGGGTGGCCGCGCAGAATCAGGACATGACCATCGACAAAACGATGCGGCTGAAGGAAGACCTGAAAGTACATCTGAATTACGATGCTATGAAGCGGCTATCGCCCGAACAGAAAGCGGCTTTGTACGACTATTACGAGAAAAAGGTCAGCCGGGAATTCGACGAGAAAAAGCTGAGCGGCAAGGCGCTGGTGGAGTGGAAATACCAGCGGTACATGCGCGACTACCTGTCCACGGCTAACTCGTTGGACCGCAACATCGGCAAGCTGCTCGATTATCTGGATACGTCGGGGCTGGCCAAAAATACGGTGGTCATTTATGCCTCCGACCAGGGTTTTTACCTCGGCGAACACGGCTGGTTCGACAAGCGGTTTATTTACGAAGAGTCGCTGAAAACACCGTTCATTATCCGATATCCGGGAGTAGTTAAACCCGGTATGAAGGTGCAGGGGCTGGTCTCCAACGTGGACTGGGCACCAACGGTCCTGAACCTGGCCGGTACGGACGTTCCCGAGTATATGGCTGGCCGGTCGTTTCTGCCGTTGCTGACGGGAGCGAAAAAGACCATCCGCAACGGGGCGTATTACCACTATTACGAGTATCCGGTTGACCATCATGTGTATCCGCATTTCGGGCTGCGTACTTCGCGCTATACGCTGGCCCGGTTCTACGGCCCCGCCAGTTTCTGGGAGTTGTACGACATCCGGAAGGATCCGCACAACCTGACGAATCTCTACGGCAAGAAAGGCTACCAGAAGATCACCGCTGATCTGAAAAAGCAGCTGAAAGGCGAGATTGAGCTGTACAAAGACGACGACGCACTGGCCCTGTTTACCGACGGCACCCGATAGAGACGTGTTTTATGAACAAGTCCCGATTCGTCTGTACCGAGTTAACCTTTTCATTAATGCAAGGCTCGACTATCGGGTATTTTGCGGATATTTCACAATCAGAAGGTATTGGAATAGCTTTCTCATTACACCTGATTTTGTAGACAAAGAAACTCAGTCAATGTCCATGAAACTACAGCAACGAAATGTTCCCAGCCGATTTCTGGACGCAGTCCGGCAGTTAAGAACCCGGCCCTACCTGCTCATTACAACACTGGTGGGCGGGCTGGCCTTCGTCATTGCCGGGGCAACGTACCATTCCAGGCCGGTTTCGGCCACAACTCCGCCCTCATCGATGTTAGACATGGCTGTGCCATCAGTCTCACTCCCAGTGGCCGATTCGGTTCGCTACTGGCAGGCTCCCGATGGCAGTAAGCTCCCGGCTGGCGTGGCGGGTAAGGAGATTCAGTACGGGCGCGACCTGATTGCCCACACGGCCAAATACCTCGGGCCGAAGGGTACCGTGAAGGCCATCAGTAACGGTATGAATTGCCAGAACTGCCACCTCGATGCGGGTACCAAAGTGATGGGCAACAACTACTCGGCGGTGGCTGCTACCTACCCAAAGTTTCGGCAGCGGTCAGGAACCAGAGAGGGCATTGTCAAACGCATCTCCGATTGTTTTGAGCGAAGCCTGAATGGTACCGCCCCCGACTCAAGCAGCCGCGAAATGCGGGCAATGGTGGCGTACATGAAATGGTTGGGAGCCGACGTACCGACCGGCGAAACGCCAAAGGGTGCGGGCCTGGCTAAACTACCGTACCTGAACCGGGCGGCTGATCCGGTAAAGGGTAAGCTGGTGTACGTGGCCCAGTGCCAGGTTTGCCACGGTGCCAAAGGCGAAGGCACCCAAACGCCCGGTGCCACCGAATACACCTTTCCGCCCATGTGGGGACCCTTCAGCTACAACGATGGCGCGGGGCTATACCGCCTGTCGAACTTCGCTGGGTACGTCAAAAACAATATGCCTTTTGGCATCAGTTACGAGACCCCGGTGCTGACCGATGCCCAGTGCTGGGACGTGGCCGCCTACGTCAACTCCATGCCCCGGCCCCACAAAGACCAGCACAGCGACTGGCCCAGCGCAGCGGCCAAACCCATCGACTTTCCGTTTGGTCCCTATACCGATTCGTTCAGTGAAAAGCAGCATAAATTTGGCCCGTACCAATCCATTGCAACGGCCCGTAAAGCAACCGACGCCCGTAAGTAATACCGTGAACACAACGATTATGAACCCCATAATTAGTCTCCTGCTTCTTATGCTGACAACTTTTTAGCCTGACACTTTTATTTTGAGTGGTTTATTTGGCAAAATAGCCGCCCGATAGTATCATGGCGGCTATTTGAAAATCTCTAATAGCCGCAAAAATATCGAATCGGGCCTCAAAAGCCTGTACCCCGTAACCTTCCAAGGCAATGCGTTGCGACGATTCAACACCATGGTCAGTATGATTACCGCACTCATTGAGAGCCAGCACGTTTCATCAGGCAGAATTGCTGACTACCAACCCGGACTCATCCAGGCGGGTAGTCAG
>JACMPG010000260.1 GCA_014377625.1 Spirosoma sp. | reverse complement strand
TGAATGTGTATGCTTCGCTAATAGCGTACTCATTTTACGAGCGCAAGCCGGTGGTTCAGGTAAATATCACAGATCGGCTGTTAGTATCTGGTGAGCCGGAGTGGGTTCTGGCAGCCTAAGAAATCTCATAGTTCACGTTAAGTTTACCATTGCCATTCAGGAAACGAACTCGGGTGGCGTACTGAAATTCTAGTGGGACGATGTAGAGGCTTACACCGACTTTAGGCTGCTCAAAAGATAAAAAATACCCCTTTTGGGGTATAGGCTTTCCCGGCGAGACCCCGGAAATTTACCCACAAATCAATTAACCAGTTCACGTAAACCAATCCAAATCATGAAAACACTACACTGCAAAGATGTGGGCTTCGACTGCCCCGGCATCATTCAGGCCAACAGCGAAGCCGAAGTACTCCAGTTAGCCGCGCAACACGCGCTGGAAGCCCATCAAACAACGGTTACGCCGGAAATGGCCGAGCAAATCAAACCGTTGATTCACGAGGAGTAAGACAACCATCATACGCCATGAATTACACACGCTACTTATTCACGATGCTCCTGCCGCTGATGGTTTGCGCTGTGACTTACGCGCAGCCATCAGCCACTAAAACCACGAAGAAAATGACTTTCCTGATTCACGTTACCTGTGGGCCAGAGAACCCCACAAAGGCCGCCTTGGCTTTTCTGGTGGCAAAAACCGCTTTAGACGAAGGCCATACCGTGTCGCTTTTTCTGGCGGGCGATGCCGCTCCCCTGCTTAAAGATGCCGAAATGGACAAAGTAACGGGCCTGGGAACGGGCAAACTCCGCGAGCATTACGAGGCCATCGTCAAAGCGGGTGGCCGGTTTTATGTGTCGGGGATGTCGGCCAAAGCGCGGGGCATGACCGAAGCGGACATTGCCGGGAAACCCGCCGAGTTTGCTATGCCCACAAAATTAGTCAATCTGGCCGCCGACAGCGACCGAATGTTTACCTATTGATTGCCTTGTTGTGAAACCTCATGCCTTCTATCCACACTCTTTTATGAAAAAACTACTACTTTCTCTCTTTGCTTTCTTTTTTCTGTCGCTGTCAGGTGCGGCTACCCGGGCCGGTTCGACCGGAGGCTATGCGTCATTGGCAAGTAACGAGAAAGCGCTGCTCTCGTTTTCATTCCTGAAAGCCAATAATACCAACTTACCCAGTGATGTTTCACAAACCGGAACGATTGAGAGCTACAACGTCATCACCCTACCCGCTGGAACAAACGTATCGTCGTTAAAGCCCACGTTCACTATTTCGGCGGGAGCGAAAATTACGGTGAATGGGGCGGCACAAACGAGTGGCGTTTCGACCGTCAATTTTTCAACGCCGGTTGTTTACCGCATCACGGCAGAAGATGGCAGCACCCGCGATTATACCATCGAGGTAAGTATGCAGGTCGATATTGCGACGCTGGATAATACCGTCAATAACTTCATGACCAAATACAGTGTGCCGGGGCTGTCGATTGCTATTCTCAAAGGCGAGCGGTTAGTCTATGCCAAAGGCTACGGCGTAGCCAATCAGGCTACCGGAGAACCCGTCACCACAAACAGTCTATTTCGGGTAGCCAGCGTCTCTAAATCAATTACAGCACGTGCTGCGCTGAAATTAGTTGATGAAGGCAAACTCAACCTCGATCAGAAGGTATTTGGAACAGGTAGTATCTTGGGCACTAAATACGGTACGCAGCCTTATACGCCCCAGTTAGAGCAGATTACGGTGCGACAGTTGCTCAACCACACCGCTGGGGGCGATGTCTGGACGAATGTATGGGACATTCCCAATAATAAACTCGATCCGTTTTATCAGAAAGAATGGCTTAGCTACACCACTGACCAGGTCATTTCGGCCACGCTGGATACGCGCCCAGTTACGCAGACACCAGGAACCAAGTTTGTTTACTCCAATATTGGCATCAACATAGCCGGGCGGGTTATCGAGAAAATATCGGGTATCGCCTACGACAAATATGTACAGGATAACCTACTGAAACCCATCGGCATTGACCCGAACACCATGAAAATAGGGAGTAGTACGCTGGCCGAACGCTTCCCGAACGAAGTGGTTTATTATAATCCCTATCCCGGCTACGACCAGCCTTACGATTTCCCGGTACCCCGTTTCGATGCCCACGGCGGCTGGATAACAACCCCCATCAACATGGCCCGGCTGCTGGCATTTACCGATGGGGTTCCTGGTAAGAAAGACATTCTGTCGGCCAGCAGTATTCAGGATATGATAACGCCCTCAGCCACCAGTCTGGCAGGAGGAGCTGCATATGGTTACGGGTTGGGGGAGTATGTCTCAACAGCAACTAAAGCCACTACCCACGACGGCAGTATGGCAGGTACCTCAACAACCTGGTGGCAGTATCCCAATGGTTACACTTACGTCGTGTTCACCAATACCCGACGGAATGAAACCAGCTATGTCCCGGAACTGGAGGGGTTTCTGTACACTGCCCTGTTCAGCGGTACACCCCTGGCTTATACGCTGTTGATGAAAGGCGACCAGTTCGACACGTACTACGGGCGGTCTGAACCGTCGGGCTATTGCTCACCCACACAAAACAGCTTATACAGTTGCTCATCCAGCGATGGCACCATTGGCATTGAAGCATTCAAAATCTGGTCGGCAGGTAAAACGTCGGTCTTGTTGGATACCAAAGGTGTTTGCAGTCAGAATGGAAATGCCTATTCCGATTTCACTACAACGCGCCCGGCCATTAAACTGACTGCCGGTGCCAGTTTTCCGTTTCAGGTCGAAGCCATGCGGGTGCAATCCGGGGCCAGTAAAGACAAACTGTTTATAAATCCGGTTAGTATCTGGGTCGATTTAGATCAGAACAAGGTGTTTACAGATGATGAACGGGTCTATTACACAACCTCAGTCCAGTCTTATCCAAACCCGCTGTTAGACAATCAGTTTACGCTGCCGGCTACGGCCAAACCCGGCCTGACCCGGATGCGCATACGACTCGGCACCGCCTTTACCAACAAACCCGAAACGCCCTGTGAACAAATTGACGGTGAAACTGAGGATTACTTAGTTGACATTGGCACAAACTGCCCTACGCCCGTATCGGTCAGCCTGACGGCCAGCAACGCTACCATCTGCCAGGGGAGTAGTACCACCCTGACCGGCTCGGCCGTTGGTGGACAGGGCATACTGACCTTTAGCTGGCAGCGCGACAACGCCACTCTGAATGAAACGGGTAGCGTTCTACCCGTCAGCATCGCCGGGGTGTATCGGTTCACGGCTACCGATGCCAGTGGCTGTTCGGGCAGTGCTTCGTTGACGACCAGCACTGCACCATCGCCAACAGCCAATGTCGGCATCAGCACGACGCTGACGGGTACCGAACTCTATAAGACAGACAGTTTTACGACCGCCACCGGCGGCACCCCGCCCTACACCTACCAATGGCGAACAACCCCGCTGGCCGTAGCAGTTACCAATCCGGGCATCGCCAATCCGGCCTTCGGGCCTTTTACCACAAATACGACCATTACGCTGGTGGTAGGCGATGCAAAAGGCTGTAGCAGTACGTCCCAGGCCACCGTCACCTATATTCCCTGCTCCCTCACGGCTGCCTTTACGGGGAACCCCTTCCTGTGCGGAGGAGCCAGCACTTTACTCACCGCCACAGCCACTAACGCTGCTGGTTCGCTTGCCTACGAATGGAAAAAAGGCAATGCTGTAGTGGGTACAAGTGCCGGGCTAACCGTCAGTGCCACCGATACCTATTCCCTGCGTATCACCGACGCGAAAGGCTGCACCGCCAGCAATAGCTTTAGTGTATCGGCGATTACACTGCCCGATGCGAAAATAACAGCCCTACCGGGCGGTACCGATTTATTGCCCAATGGAACGGTGTCGCTGAGTGCCAATACCGGCACCGGACTGACCTACCAATGGCGTTTGGGCGGCACGGCTATTGCCGGGGCAACGGCCAGTGTTTATCAGGCTCAGCAGGCCGGTCAATATACCGTCTCGGTGGGCAAAGACGGCTGCGTGAACACTTCACCCTCTGTTACGGTGAACCTGATTACGGCTACGGAACCCGTGGTTGCCGACCTTCGTCTAACGCTCTATCCGAACCCTTCGGCCGGGCGAAGTACCGTGATCCTTACGGTCGAAAAAGCCAGTCTGGCCACTCTGTCCCTGATGGATGCTACCGGACGAAGTCTGCAAACCTGGTTGTTGCCAACCCGCCAGATCAGGCACGAGATAGCCGTTGATTTCGGGCCATTGGCACCGGGTATCTACCTGCTCAAAGCGGAAGCGGGCGACCAGCAGATCGTCAAAAAAGTAGTGAAAGAATAACCCCATTTTTCAAACCATCTATCCCCATGAAACCAATCTATTCCATTTTCGCGCTGAGTATGCTGCTTCTCTGTTCCTGCAAAAAAGAAACGGCTATTCCGCTGACGGATCAACTCAAAAAAGTATGGAGTGCCAACGTAGTGAAAGAAGGCAGTACCACTGTGTTTACCAAAGGGGCGAGTACCAACGCCAAGCCCGGCTACAGCCAGTTTCGGCTGGATTTGACCACGACCACCTCGGCCCGTCTGACCGAGTTTGATGGCAACACCTTTACGGGTCAGTGGGCGTTATCGGCTGACGAAAAAACGCTTACCCTCAGCAACCTCAATCCGCAACCAACCGGGACCAATGGCACCATTGCCTACACGGTTGGGGCCGTGACCGAAAGCACATTAACCGTAGCCAGAACTACAACCAGCCTAAAATCGGGTGGTGTCCTCAACGATTATCAGTTGGTCAACCCCTGACAATTCCCTGTCTGCTGAACTCACAAAACCCTACCCCACCATGAAACGAACGATCTACGCAGGACTGGTAGCCGCGATACTGGGGTTATCCCCGGCTCTGGCACAAACCGAAACGTTTAACTATAAGAAATATACCACTGGCTACTCTACATGATGAAACTTAAAAGCAAGTTTTATCCGAATTTTAAGGTTGGGTCTTTGCCTAACCAACTCAGGTAGTGTTCAAAGAGAACCAGCCGGGATTCGATGTATTTGCAGGCGTGGCGCAATAAGTCCAAAC
>JACMPG010000259.1 GCA_014377625.1 Spirosoma sp. | reverse complement strand
ATCGGTATTCCCTGGCCCGCTTTCCCGGCCCTGCTGATTTACGTAATCTTGTGGATCGCCATGCCCAAACAGGCTGCCGGTCTGTCGTTCGCTCAATCAACCCTATACACAAATCCCGTTTTTACCATGAATCCCTACAATCCCAACAAACCTTCGTCGCCCGACCGTGGCCTCATCGGCGGCAGTATCCTGATTGGACTCGGTGTCCTGTTTCTGATTGACCGTTATCTCAACATTGACTTCGGTGATCTGTGGCCGTTCATTCTCATTGCCATTGGGCTGTGGCTGATCTTTCGGGATCGGATCAAAACACCTTTCGACCGTACCGATTCGTTCAACGACCCGAACAAGCCGACTGACTACACGAACCCGAACAAGCCGACTGACTACACGGACCCGAATAAACCGACCGACTACACGAGCCCGAACGATCCGTATAATCCAAATACTCCTTTATAAGTCATGAAACGTCAAAATGGATTATTCTGGGGCATTTTTCTGCTCACGCTGGGTGTGCTGTTCCTGGCCCGGCGGGCGGGCTGGCTCGACGTCGACTGGCATTCGCTGGTGAATCTGTGGCCGGTACTGCTGATCCTGGCGGGTGTTAACCTGATTCTGGAACGGCGCGGCAATCCGGCGGCCTTCGTGACAACGGTCATGCTTGCCGTGGCCGTACCAACTACGCTTTTCGGATTCTTCAGCCATAACCGCAACCGCGACGACTTTAATAATGAATGGCGGTGGAACAACGATGGCGATGATGAGGAAATGAACGACGGCGACGATTCTGAATATGGGAACAAAGACGAACTCGATAACAACGAAGACGCTTACCGCTCAGAACAGGAAAAACGCGGCAATGACCCCGGCGTTGTGCAGCAGAGTTCGTTTGTGGAGTCGATGAATCCCGATACGCGCGAGGCTGTTCTGAAGCTGTCGGGTGGGGCTGGTCGGTTCATCATCAGCGATCCCACCACCGAACTCATCCGGGCGGAGACGAAGCAGAATATCGGCAGCTACTCCATGTCGGTAGATCGTGACGCCACAACCCGCATCCCGACCATCGAACTCAAACCAACCGAAGAAAATCAGAAGTTTGATTTCAAGAATGGCAAGTTCGAGAACCGCGTGGAGGTGCATCTGAACGCCACTCCTATCTGGACAATGGATGTAGCCCTCGGTGCCGGGCAGGGCGATCTGGATCTGAGTAACTATGCCGTGCGCGACCTGAAAATTGGCGCGGGTGCTGCCGATCTGGACGTTAAACTCGGGGCCAAAGCCGATCAGAGCGACGTAAAGCTCGACGTGGGTGCGGCTTCGGTAACGGTGCGGGTACCGAAAGAAGTGGGTGTTCGCATCAAGAAAGATGGTGCGCTGAACATCGAACAGTTAGACGATTTTACGGAAGTGGGCGGGGGCGAGTTTGTCAGCCCCGGCTACGATGCGGCCAAAAAGAAAATGATGATCCGCTTCGACGGGGGCGTATCGCGATTCAAAGTGGTGCGGTACTGACCGTCTTCCTTAAACGCACTGAAAGCGGGCTGTAATCGGATTAACTCTCGATTGCAGCCCGCTTTCAGTGCGTTCCGAATGCTAATTCTGATTTAGCTGATTCAGTAAAATCTTGTTGAAATCCCGCTCAGTCTGATAGAGTTCGTTTAACTGTTTAGGTGTAATCACCTTCAGGAAACGATCCATGTATTCATTATCGAGGTCGGCAATTTTCTGTTTGGTAGCATTGGCCTCACGCAGGCCATTTTTAAGTTGGTCGTCGTTCAGGTTACTCCGTGTCGGCTCATCGCGGAGCTGGCGAACGCGCCGGTTCAGCTCCTGCTTTTTGCTGCTGTATTCGTTGTAAACGGGCCAGAACTGGGTGGCCTGGTCGGGGGTCAGGTTAAGACGATTGGTAATCATGCCAATCTTGGCCGATTCAATTTTCTGCCGTCCGCCGTCCTGTGCCCAGGCCACTGGCGCGGTTAGTACGAGAGCAATCAGCCAGGTAATCCATGTCGATTTCATAGTGTGTAAAGAGCTTATTGTCAATCAGGAGCCAACGTCTGTTGCCTCCGTAAGGTTCTGTTCGTCAACTTGTTGCTTAATGTCGGCAGGTCGTACGTTGAGATACTGAATGGCCGTTGTGTCGCTACCCAGCGCGTTATGAATCTGCTGACTGTCGGCCAGTTCGTAGGGGTCAACGCCCTGATCGTCTAAGTACGCCATAATAGTCTCATTACTCAACCCGGCGAGGGCATCGTTGGGCAGCGCTTCCTGCCGCTGGGGCAGGGTTTGCCAGATCAGTACGGCAATCAGACTGGCACCGGCCAGCGATGCCGCCGTGCGCTGCCATGACCAGCTGATACTGAAGGCCGGTCTGCTGCGCTGCGCCACCCGTGCCTGCACTCTCGACGGCAGGCTATCGAAATACCCATCGGGAGCGGCAAAGGGCGGCTGCCGGAGCGGATGTTCGGGTGGGAGTTCGTCAAGCCGAAACGGATTTTTATCGTTCATCAGAGTGAAGCAGAATAGGTTCTACCAGTTACGTTCTGTTCTGGGTGTATCAGAAGTAGGACAAGAACAGTGGGGCCGGGTTTAATCGGTCGTATCTGTTTTGGTGATATAATCCTCAATTTTTTTAACCGCCAGATGATACGATGCTTTCAACGCGCCGACCGAGGTTCCCGTGATCTCCGAAATCTCGTCGTACTTCATATCATCGAAGTATTTCATGTTGAATACCAGACGCTGCTTGTCGGGTAGTTTAAGCAGGGCCTTTTGTAGTTTCAACTGAATTTCCTCGCCCGTCAGTTCACCCCCCGCCGTTACGTAGTCCGAATTGCTTTCCAGCTTCTCCATCAGCTCACCCTCAACGTCGCCGATAGGCAGAAAAAACCGTCGTCGTTTCTTGCTGAGGAAGTTCAGGCATTCGTTGGTCGATATCCGGTAAATCCAGGTATAAAGCTGACTGTCGCCCCGGAATTTTTCCAGACTATTCCAGACCTTTATAAACGTCTCCTGCACCAGATCGTCGGCGTCGTCGTGGTCAATAACCATTTTGCGGACGTGCCAATAAATTTTCTGCTGGTACTTGCGTACCAGTAGATTAAAGGCGTAGTTCCGGCTTGACGGATCTTTAAATTTAGCGAGGAGTTCTTCGTCAGTCATCAGGAAATTGTTCGTCATCTATTGGTAATCAGTAGCCCTGCATGGCTCAAAAGCGTTCAGGGTTACTGACTATCGACCAATGACTATCTGCTATTTTCTGGCCATTACTTTCTTTACCTGCTCCACGATCTTGTCGGCAGTCAGGCCATATTTCTGCATCAGTTCGTCGGGGGTGCCGCTTTCGCCGAAGGTATCGTGAACACCCACGTACTCCATGGGGGCGGGGTAATTACGGGCCAGTACACCCGCCACGCTGTCGCCGAGACCGCTGTTAATCATATGCTCTTCGGCCGTTACCACGCAGCCCGTTTTCTTTACCGATGCCAGAATAGCGGCTTCGTCCAGCGGCTTGATGGTATGGATGTTGATGATGTCGGCTTCGATGCCCTGCTCGCTCAGGATCTCACCGGCTTTAATGGCTTCCCAAACGAGGTGACCCGTGCAGAAGATCGATACCGCGTCGCCTTCGTTTACGTGCCACGCTTTTCCAATTTCAAACGTCTGATCGGCGGGCGTAAAGACCGGAATCACGGGGCGGCCAAAGCGTAGATAAACCGGGCCGTCGAGTTCGGCAATGGCGAGGGTGGCGGCTTTGGTCTGGTTGAAATCGCAGGGGTTGATGACCGTCATGTTGGGCAGGGTTTTCATCATGCCGAGGTCTTCCAGAATCTGGTGGGTGGCACCATCTTCGCCCAGCGTCAAACCCGCGTGACTGGCGCATATTTTCACGTTCTTCTTCGAATACGCCAC
Organism: Spirosoma sp.; assembly: GCA_014377625.1. Taxonomy (GTDB): domain Bacteria; phylum Bacteroidota; class Bacteroidia; order Cytophagales; family Spirosomataceae; genus Spirosoma. The sequence continues at coordinate 1,147 of JACMPG010000259.1, read as the reverse complement.
CGACTGCCGGATCTGATCATAGACCCGCCCTGTGGCGAAGTTGGCAAAGGTGGTGGCAAACGGAATCTTACCGCCAATGGTCAGGCCCGCCGATACGCCAATCATGTTGGCCTCGGCAATGCCGCACTGTATAAATTGGTCGGGGTTTTCCTTGATGAACTCGTCCAGTTTGAGCGATCCGGCCAGATCGGCGGTGAGCGCAATGACGTTGGGGTTGGTGCGGCCCAGCTCGGCAATGCCTTTGCCAAAGCCGGAGCGTGTGTCTTTCTTCTCGGTGTATTCGTATTTTTTCATTGGTTGCAAGGCGCATCGACTGCGCCGTTTTAGGGTTAATTCGCCGAAGCGAGGGTTTGCAGTGTAGTTAAAAAATACCGTGCCGACGAGCAGTTCGGATGCTCCGCAGCGCGTTCAACGGTGAAGCCCGCATTGAGCATCAGGTTAGTGAACTTTCGCTTGTCGTCAATCCCACGATTGCGATATTGAATACTCAATCTTTTCAGTTGATCGACAGGTTTTGCATCCAGTTCTGGAAACTCGCAAAAAAAATTAGTCTTGAAAATTACGGACAGCGTTTCTGAATCCGCCAGAAACCACGCTTCCAATTCTTTTACGGCAACACACACGAGAATATCATTACCGTCAATTACCTCCTTTCGCGCGTCTTCGGCAGTTGCCATCTCATCCAGATCGCGAAGGACCACGATCCACTGCGCACCCTGATCGCGTAAAATCTGGGCCTGACTACGGGCAATGGTCGTGTTGAGGTTGTTCTTACCACGCACATTAATGATTCTATCTACCAATTCCAGATCGCAATCAGTAAGAAATTGCTTAAAAGCTTTACTGCTCAGAATCATTTCCTCACAATGCCCCTCTACCAGCAAACCAATTTTCACCATGGCAGTCCTCCTCCCAAAGCACCAGTCAACCAGGCATCGTCGGTCGGTATATCATAGATATTTCGTCCTTTTATTTGCCGGATTTGCGTGGCTCCCTGCTTTTTTTCGACTAAGACAATTTCGTCTGTGGTAAGTTTCTTCACGACTGACTCAGAATGCGTATTGAGCCAGATGTAATGCCCTTTCTCCTCGCACTGTTGCCGAAAGAAATCGACCAATGTCATAATCACTTCGGGATGCAATCCATT
>JACMPG010000258.1 GCA_014377625.1 Spirosoma sp. | reverse complement strand
AGATCGTGCTGGATATTGTCCCGGTGAAACGTTCGAAGACAAAGCAGAAGAAAGATGCCGAGGCTGGTATCATTGTACGTAGCGGGCCAACCCCCTTTCTGTATGACCAGATAAAAAGAGCAACTGTCGAAATAACCTTTAATTAGTTCAGCGTTCCATGTTTAAGGTTTAAAAGTGGTCCAGGCAGAGCAGGCTATGCAACTGTCAACTTTGAATCCCGAACGCTGAACTCAAAACCCGAAATACGATGACCAGTGGATTATTGATCGAATCGTTTGCCGATTTCGCCCGGTCGAAGAATATTGACCGGCCTACCATGATCGCCATTCTGGAAGAAGTCTTCCGAACGATGATTCGCAAAAAATACGGTACCGACGAAAATTTCGACGTGATTATCAACGCCGAAAGTGGCGACCTTGAAATGTGGCGCACCCGCGAAATCGTTGATGATGACTCGGAAGACATCTGGGATTTTGACAAAATACCCCTTGCCGATGCCCGTAAAATTCAGGACGACTTTGAGGTAGGTGAGCAGGTAGCCGAAGAAGTGAAGCTGGAAGACTTTGGCCGGCGCGTGGTGCAGACGGCCCGTCAAACGCTCATCCAGAAGATAAAGGACATGGAGAAAGAAATCCTTTATCAGAAATATAAAGATCAGGTTGGCGACCTATTGGGGGCCGAGGTGTATCAGCTTCTGAAGCACGAGATTATCCTGATCGATCAGGAAGGTAACGAACTGAGTCTGCCCCGCACCGAGCAGATTCCGAAAGATCGCTATCGCAAGGGCGAGTCGGTAAAAGCTGTGATCAAGAGCGTTGACATGAACAATGGTACGCCCAAAATCATTTTGTCACGCACCTCGCCGGTGTTTCTGGAGCGGCTGTTCGAGATTGAGGTACCCGAAATTTACGACGGGCTGATTTCAATCCGTAAGATCGTACGCGAACCGGGCGAACGTGCTAAGGTGGCCGTTGAATCGTACGATGACCGCATTGACCCCGTAGGTGCCTGCGTAGGTATGAAAGGCTCCCGGATTCACGGCATTGTGCGGGAATTGGGGAACGAGAATATCGACGTCATCAACTATACCGAAAACCTCGAACTGCTCATCAGCCGCTCACTCAGCCCGGCTAAACTCAGTTCTATGCAGATTGATCATGATACGCGCCGGGTGTCGGTATTCCTGAAACCCGATCAGGTGTCGCTCGCTATTGGCAAAGGCGGTCAGAATATCAAACTCGCTGGCCGGTTAGTGGACATGGAGATCGACGTATTCCGCGACAATGAAGGCCATGAAGACGACGAAGACGTTGACTTAATGGAGTTTTCTGACGAGATCGACGAGTGGATGATTCTGGAGTTGCGTAAAGTAGGTTTAGACACTGCTAAAAGTGTGCTGACCCTGAGCAAAGAGGAACTCGTTCGCCGAACGGATCTCGAAGAAGACACCGTTGAGGAGATTCTTAATATCCTCAAGCAGGAGTTTGAATGAGAAATGTATAGTTAAGGATGAATGATGCGTACTATGCCATCCGGCCCAATGCACATTATTCATCTTACATGATGCATTAAGCAGAGCGAGGGATTTTTATTACCCGATCTCGTGTTCATACTATACCAACAACCATTAAATTTGCCGAATATAGACCGATAATATGGCAGAAGAAAAGTCAATGCGCCTAAGCCAGGTGGCAAAAATTCTCAACAAAGGGTTATCCTCGGTTGCGAAGAGTCTGTCTGCCAGTGGATTTAAGGTCGAAACCAATCCCAATACCAAGATCAACACTGAACAGTTGGAGGTATTGGCGAAAGAATACAACTCTGCGGAACTCCTGAGTGGGACGCGTCGACATGAACCGTCTGTGGCGGTGGTCGAGCCAACCCGTCGCCGGGAGGAAGACTTCCTGCCGACCTACCGTCGTGATGACGCGGGTCGTCCGCTTACCGAAGCAAAAATCGAAGCCCCAAAACCGGCTTTGGTTGCTGAACCGGTCAAACCATCTCCTCAAGCGGCCCAAACGGTCCTGCCCGGATTGAAGGTACTCGGCAAAATTGATCTGAATGCCAAACCGGCTCCTCAGGTCAAGGCACCCGTTGATCCAAAACCAGCAGAAGCTCCCAAACCAGCTCCTGCTCCGATACCGGTAGCTCCTGCTGCCGTTGTTGAGACGCCGGTGCAGAAACCCGTTCAGCCCGAACCCGCTAAACCACCCGTTCAGCAGATAGAAGCGAAGGTAACCGCTCCTGCAGCCCCGGTCGAAGTAACTAAACCAGCACCGACTGTCGAGCCGGTTGCCCGCGTTGAGCCGCCTAAAGCAGAGCCAATAAAGGTAGAAGCAGCTAAACCAGTCGCACCAGCACCAGTCGCCGAACAGCCAAGAGTGGCTAACCGTCCGCCCCGCACTGAAAAGCCTGCCCCGAAGGCAGCTAACCAAACGACATCTGGAACCGCAGCAAAACCAGCCGATAAGGCTACGCCAGCCGCTGAAGAAACCCCGGCCAAGCCGACCGAAACAATTCGGGCAGCAGGTAGTCACCAACTGGGTGGTCTTAAGATTCTTGGTAAAATAGAACTCCCCACGCCTAACTCGCGTCAGGGAAATAACAACAACCGACGCGAAGGCGGCAAGCGGAAACGCATTCGAGGTGTTCCAGGTCCTGCCAGTGGAAATCCTCAGGCCGGACAGCCAGGTCAGGGCAATCGTACTCCCGCAAACCGTACTCCTGCCAACCGCGCTCCCGGCGACCGTAATCAGAACCAGGCTGGAACTCCGCGCGATGGAAACCGTCCACCGGCGCAGGGCACCGCTACACCTAATACGAATACAGCAAATAACCGTCCTGCTGGTGCTGGTGCCAATACTGGTAATGCCAACCGGAGCGGTAATAGCCGAACAGGCGCCCAAAACAGGGGTACCGGCCGCCGTGAAGCACCTACACAGGCCGACGTAAACAAGTCGATCCAGCAAACCCGCGACCGAATGCGCGGCAATACCCCCAACCGGGGTGCCGACCGTCGGCGTGATCGCCGGAGTCAGCGCGAAGACGACCGTCGCGCCATGAACGAGCAGGAGGAAATGGAGGCCAAAATCCTCCGCGTCACCGAGTTCGTATCGGCCAACGATCTGGCTTCGCTGATGGACGTATCGATCAACGAAGTGATCTCGGTCTGTCTGAGTCTTGGTATGTTCGTGTCGATCAACCAACGTCTCGATGCCGAAGCTATCACGGTTATTGCCGATGAGTTTGGGTACGACGTGCAGTTCATTTCGGCAGAAGACGAAACCGAAGCGGGCGTAGATACGGAAGCAGACAATCCGGAAGATCTCCAGCCCCGCGCACCAATCGTGACTATAATGGGTCACGTTGACCACGGTAAGACGTCGTTACTTGACTACATCCGTCGCGAAAAAGTAGCGGCTGGTGAGGCTGGTGGTATTACTCAGCACATTGGCGCGTACAGCGTAAAAGCCAGCAAGGACCGTACCATCGCGTTTCTGGATACTCCGGGTCACGAAGCCTTTACGGCGATGCGGGCACGAGGAGCCAAAGTAACCGACGTGGTTATCATCGTAATTGCTGCCGACGACAGCGTGATGCCCCAAACCCGCGAGGCTATCAACCACGCGCAGGTAGCAGGTGTACCGATTGTCTTTGCCTTCTCGAAGGTGGATAAGTCCGGTGCCGATACCGAAAAAATCAGAGCCGAACTGTCGAGTATGAACATGCTCGTAGAAGAGTGGGGCGGCAAATATCAGACGCAGGAAATCTCCTCGAAATCAGGTGCCGGTATTGATGACCTGCTCGAAAAAGTGCTGCTCGAAGCCGAACTGCTTGAATTAACAGCCAATCCTGATCGCCGTGCATTAGGTACGGTAATTGAAGCCTCGCTCGACAAGGGCCGGGGGTACGTATCAACCGTACTGGTTGAGAATGGTACGCTTCGTCAGGGTGACATAGTACTGGTTGGCGCACACTACGGGCGTATCCGGGCTATGACAAATGACCGGGGCGAGCGCATCAAAGAAGCTGGCCCGTCTCAGCCGGTTCAGATTCTTGGTTTGCCAGGTGCACCGCAGGCAGGTGATAAATTCAACGTGATGGAAACGGAGCGCGAAGCCCGTGAAATTGCGAACAAACGCGAACAACTCCTGCGTGAGCAGACGCTTCGTACCCGCAAGCACATTACGCTCGAAGAGATTGGCCGACGCAAAGCTATCGGTACGTTTAAAGAACTGAACGTGATTGTGAAAGGTGACTTCGACGGTTCGGTTGAAGCCCTGTCCGATTCGCTGTTGCAGCTTACTACGGAAGAGGTGCAGGTGAATATCATTCATAAAGCGGTTGGTCAGATTTCAGAATCTGATATTCTGCTGGCCTCGGCCTCCGACGCTGTGATTGTTGGTTTCCAGGTGCGGCCATCGGCCAGTGCGCGGAAACTGGCAGAACAGGAACAGATCGAAATCCGGTTATACTCCATCATCTACGACGCCATCAACGAGGTGCGCGACGCGATGGAAGGCTTATTGGCTCCATCGGTCGAAGAGATTATCGTGGGTACCATCGAGGTACGCGATGTCTTCAAGATCAGCAAGATTGGTACGGTAGCCGGTTGTTACGTAACGGAAGGCAACATCAAGCGCAACAACAAAATCCGGGTTATCCGCGACTTCATTGTGGTACACACGGGTGAGATCAGTGCGCTGAAACGCTTTAAAGACGATGTAAACGAAGTGAAGTTTGGCTACGAATGTGGTCTAAGCATCAGAAACTTCAACGACATCGAAGTAGGCGACGTGATCGAAAGTTTCGACTTCAAAGAAGTCAAGCGGACGCTGTAACATCGTTAGCCAGCATACATTGAAAGCCCCGGTCATGAAATTGGTCGGGGCTTTGTTGTTTTACCAGCGCAAACCAAAGGCGCGGTTTGGAGCGTTATTTGTAAAATGTCCGTTAGCAGGGATAATACCGCCATTTTTGGCTTTCTGCACTATTCTCATACCCGATCATTTCAGCCTGAATGAACTTTCTGTATCCGTCTTTTCTATTTGGCCTGCTGGCCGTATCGGTTCCCATTGCCATTCACCTGTTCAATTTTCGGCGGACACGCCGGGTGTATTTTACCAATGTGGCTCTGCTCAGGAATGTACAGACCGAAACCAAGTCGTTTCGGAGGGTCAAGCATTGGCTTATTCTGGCCGCCCGCTGTCTGTTTCTGGCCTGTCTGGTAGTTGCCTTTGCACAGCCGTTCATTTCCAGCAAGAGCAAATTAGGATTATCACGGCAGGGGGTCACGAGTCTGTACGTCGATAATTCGTACAGTATGCAGAATGAACGGAGCGAAAAACGGTACCTGGACATTGCCACCAGTAAACTCGATGAACTCCTGACGCTATTCCGCAACGCCACTTCACTGCAACTCCTGACCAACGATTTCTCTGCCGCCGAACAGCAAACGGGTACCGCCGAAGCCGTTCGGGAGCGCGTTACGTCAATCCGGTTTGCACACACGCCCCGAACGCTCAAAGCAGTATACCGGCGGCAGCGCAACCTGCTCAGCAGTCAGAATCCCGGTGGTCGAAATCAGCTTTTCTGGTTCTCCGATTTTCAGAAAAGTACCGTCGGCGATTTATCGCGCCTGACCATAGACACCACCGACCGGCTGTTTATCGTGCCTGTCGATGCGCAGCCAACCAAAAATGTCTATGTCGATTCGGTCTGGCTCAGCACACCGTTCATCCGCGAAATGCAAAACAACAGTCTGAACGTGAAGCTGACCAACGGCGGGCGTGAGAACGTAAAAAACCTACCCGTACGGCTTTATCTGGATGATACCCAGACCTCCACAGCCTCGGCGACTATTGCGCCTGACGGGTCGGCAACGGTGTCGCTCAATTTCAACGTCACGACTAAAGGCTACCACCGAGGCCGAATTGTATTCGAGGATTTCCCGATTACGTTCGACAATCAGTACTATTTCGTGATCGAAGCTTCACCCGCCGTTCGGGTGCTGCACCTGTACGAGCAGCGCAGTCTCAAAAACTACATCAACGCCGTGTATTCGGACGACAGCCTGTTTGTCAGGCGGAGTTTCAGCGTGCAGAATTTTGACGTGGGGCAATTGCGCGAAACAGATTTGGTGGTGCTGGAGGGCGTAGCACAGGTGTCAGGTACCTTACGATCTGAATTGGAGCGATTCGTGCGACAGGGCGGCAGTCTGGCCGTTATCCCACCCTCCAGTCCCGACGCAGCTTCATACAGTCCGTTTTTGAGTAGTTTGGGGATGGGTGGCATACAGGCAATTTCTCAGGCAACTCCTGCTCTCCTACCCCTCGCGCCACCTGACCGTAACAATCCGTTTTTCAGCGATGTGTTTCAACGAAGTTACCAGTCGGATCCACTCAACCTACCCGATGCTGCACCCGTCTGGCGGTTCAGCGGGGGTGAGAAACTCCTGACCCTGCGCGACGGCAATCCTATGCTCAGCCGTACGCGGGCGGGCAACGGCAGTGTTTACGTGCTGGCTACTCCGCTGGCATCGGACTACGGCAGCCTGGCCGAAAACGCCCTGTTCGTACCCATCATGTACAAAATGGCCGCGCTAAGCGTACGGGCGCAGCGCACCGCCTACTCGTTCGACGACAATCTGGTGACTATCCCTATTAATAATCCCGCCGAGCGGGCGGTCTATAAACTCAAACGCGACAAGCTGGAAATCATCCCGGTGCAGCGCGTGGTGGGCAATCAGCTTTTGCTCGAAATGCCGAAAAGTAACGAACTATCTGCCGGGCAGAACGTAGAAGCGGGCTATTACGAACTACTCAACAGCACGGGCAAAACCGAGCGGTTGCTGGCCTTCAATCACGGCAACGCCGAGTCGGCCATGCAGTTCTACTCGGCCGATGAACTGCGCCAAATATTTGCCAATAAGCCCAACGTTGAGGTATTCGACAGCATTCAGGACGGCGATTTTGTGCAGGTGCTGGAACAGGAAAACCTCGGCAAAAGTCTCTGGAAATACTTCCTGCTGGCCGCGCTGGCCTTCCTGCTACTCGAAGTCGGTTTAGTGCGGTTTATGAAGGGGTAAATTTGTCAGACGCTAAGTGCAAGATTACCCAACTATCCTTGTCACAAAGTCCATAATCTGCGGGACGTTATCATACAGGCCACGAGCTACGACATTAGTAATCACGGGCGTTACCCATTTCATAGCTTTCTCTTTAAGTAGTGGTTTGTCTGTATGGTTCGCGCTGATAATCTCTTTGAATTCTTCTATTTCTTTTGGTTCAACACCAAGTGTCGCAAGTTTTTCGTATCCAGCGACGATAACATTACTCGTGATGTCTTTTTGCGTTACACTCTGACCAGTGGCTACATTTATAGGGTTGTTACTACCCCAAATATTATTAGTTACGATATTTTCTACTTTTTGAACATTTTCCGAGGTCATACTAAATTCGTTTTCAAGGTTAGGAAATTGCACGTGAAGTTCAAGTAGTGTATCTAAAAGTTTTTGTTTAGTTAGCTCTATTATATTCCCATAAGTTGCCTTCATAAATTTTTTTCTAACGCCCCTCACAGCACCACCTCTTTCCTGTATATCTCTTTCGAACGGTTGAGCCAAAGAACCTGCAAAACTAGCAGGCAGCTCTATTGTCATACTGATTTGGTCTCCAAGGTCAGTAATCACTGACTCAATATGAGCTATAGATTGACCTATCCAATGTTTCTCATAAAAACGCTTCATATCTCCATCCGTAATTGAAACGGGAACAACATCCCTGTCATTAAAGGGGTAGTTGACAACAATAAAACTTTGGCAGGCGATTTCCCTGTAACCCGGAGACTCCTTGGGACTACTATACCCATTTAGTTCTCTATCAATCCACTCCTTGAATGTGGAGTTCTTTGTTTTGCTTGCAATCAATTTAGCTCTTGTCATACCTTGGCCAAGAGTAATCTTGTCGTAAGCTAAATCTTCTATTAATTGTTTAATCATTTTTAAATTTACATTTTTAAGTACTTGGACATAATTATATAGAAATACGAATGGGTAGTATCTTCGCGCCATGAAGCCTAAACGCTACGTCCGCTTAGAAGCCCCCGAAATCATTACCCTCCAGGAAGGGTATAAAAATGTGGCTCATCACCAGTT